>NZ_LTCZ01000146.1:0-35966 GCF_001583455.1 Rhodococcus sp. LB1
TGCCCGGCAATCGACAGCACTACGCACGGGGACGGTGCGATGGTTCAACACCGAACAGGGTTTCGGTTTCCTGGCCCCGGCCGACGGATCCGACGACATCTTCGTGCACGTCTCCGAAATCGCCGGAGACGGTCACCGCATTCTCGAGGAAGGACAGCGCGTCAGCTTCACCGTCTGCCGCACCGAGACCGGCAACCAGGCGCGCGACGTCCGGGTCGCCTGAGCTCACCGAATCGTGTTCGTCGAACCGGCAAGTCGGGACGCATTCGGCACAAGCTTGCACTTTCGTTCGCCGGCGGGTTGAGGGTCGCGGCAGCTGGGTACGCTGCCGAGAGTCGCAGAAACCGACGACACAGACGTGGAGTGCAGATGGCCGAGGTCGACGAGGTTAGACGAATGAAAACGAGATCCGGTGTGCCCGTGGAACTTCGTGTGGCGGCGGAGTTCGAACAGTTGCCTGTGGTGCGCGCCGTCGCGGAAACTCTCGCCGTTCTGGGAGACTTCACGCTCGACGACGTGGCCGATATCAAACTTGCCGTGGACGAGGTGTGTTCGGAACTGATCGCGGCTACGCCGGGAAGTGCCGAACTGACGTGTTCGTTTGCCGTCACGGAGACGGGGTTGCACGTGACGATCAGTGCACCCCTCACGCGAGGCGGAGTGCCCAACCGGGAGAGCTTCGGCTGGCACGTGCTCGAGACGTTGATGAATGCGGTTTCGGTATCGGAGGGACCCGTCGGCAACGGGTCCGTCGAACGGACCGTGGCGGTGGAACTGGTCAAATACCGGGGCACCATCTAGTGTCGCCGATTCCGGAACGCAGCGAGCGGCACCGTCCCGGCAGAGACGACTACAAGGACGTGGCGCCCGCGGTTGCGCGCCTGCGAGCCCTGGACGAATCGTCCGGGGAGGCGTCCGCGCTGCGCGACGAAGTCATCACACGTTGCCTTCCCCTCGCCGATCACATCGCCCGCCGATTCGGTGGGCGCGGCGAGGCGCACGAGGATCTGCTGCAGGTCGCCCGACTCGGTCTGGTCAAGGCCGTCGACCGTTTCGATCCGGACCGCGGCTTCGACTTCGTGTCCTACGCGGTGCCCACGATCATGGGGGAGGTTCGCCGGTACTTCCGCGACACCGGCTGGTCGATGCGGGTGCCCCGGCGCATGCAGGAACTCCACGCGTTGATCACCAAGGCCGTCGACGAGCTGTCGCAGGAACTGGGACGGTCACCCTCGGCCAGTGAGATCGCCGCCGAACTCGAACTCGACGTCCGGGAAGTGTCCGAGGGCCTGCTCGCGAAGAATGCCTACCAAACCTTGTCGATGGATGCGGCCATGGGTGACGATCCCGACGACCTTCCCCTCGCCGAGACTCTCGGCGAGGAGGACCCGGAGCTCGCGAACGTGGAAAGTCACGCCGCCGTGCGGCCGGCGTTGGAGAAACTTCCGCCGCTCGAACGCCGCGTGCTGATGTTGCGGTTCTTCGGCTCGATGACCCAGACGGAAATCGCCCAGCGGGTGGGCGTCTCGCAGATGCAGGTCTCGAGGATCCTGGCGCGCACCCTGTCCGGGCTGCGGGAGCAGCTGGGCGGCGGCTGACCACCCGCGTCAGCCACCCAAACCGGAGACCGTCGATTCGAGCGACGCGGCGTGAAACTCCAGATCGCTCTGCGAGCAGTCGCGGTCCTTCGGGAGCTGTTCGCGCAACTCGTCCCGGGTCACGATGACCAGGGACTGATGCTCGTCGCCCAGCTCACCCGAATCGACGATGGTGGGGGCGCCGCTCTGCAGGATCAGGGCGGGATCCGGCAGTGGCGAATCGAGAAGTGTCTGCAGGTGGGTCGCGGTCACGTGGGTGTTCATAGTGCCCGGCATACCCGGACGTACCGCGTTCGAACCCCGCCGGTTGATGCTGCCGCGAGTCGGGCACACGGCACTCGTCGTCGCACGAAGGGAGAGACTGTTGCACGTCACCGCGCTCCGGCGCCTGCGCTCCTGGGCGGGGGACGGTCAGCGACACACCGTGGTGGTGCAGTCGGTGAAGGCTGCGACCGCCGCCGTGCTCGCGTGGATTCTGGCCGAGCGCCTTCTCGGATTGCCGCAGCCGTTCCTCGCGCCCTACGCGGCGGTGTTCATGATCGAGGTCACGGTGTCGCGATCACTGCGGGTGGCCGGCGAACAACTCGCGGCGGTTTCACTCGGGGTGATCCTGGCCGCGGTGGTCGGACTGCTGTTCGACTCGGTCACCGTCGGTGTCGGTGTGGCGGTGCTGACAGGTCTCCTGCTCGGCCGTTGGCGCCGGTTCGGTTCGAGCGGGGTGTGGGTGGCGGTCACCGCGCTGCTGATGGTGACGTACGGCGATTCCGATCAGCCGGCGATGCTCGGCGACCGCATCCTGGCGATCGCGCTGGGCGCCGGAACCGGGGTGGCCGTGAACGCGCTGCTTCTACCTCCGCTGTATCTGCGGCGATCGGAGCGCGCGCTGACCGGGCTGGGTTCGACCGCCACCGCGCTGTTGTGCGACGTCGCCCGGGAGCTGCGAGAACCCGGAACCGGTGGACAGCCCGATCGTTGGGCCGAACGGTCGGCGCACGTGCGGGTGCAACTGGACGACGCCCTGGACGCCGTGGCCTGGACGGCGGAGAGCGCGCGCGCCAACGTGCGACGCGCCGCCGGTCCGGTCGCCGCCGGAAGGAAGTGGGAACAGGCGGTCGTGGCGCTGTCCGAGGGCTGGCCCCAGTGCACGGAGATCGTCCGCGCCACCTCGCTGGCGCTGGCACCGCAACCTCCGTTCGGTCCTCTCGACCCGGAGATCCGTGACAGCGCGGCCGCGTTCGTGGAGGCCCTGGCAGACGTGATCCGAGCCGACTTCGCCTTCGCCGACAGCCGCGACGCTCACGTCGCCGCCTGCCGGACGGCGGAGGAACGGCTCCGCAACTTCGAGGATGCGGTGTCCTGCCACAGCGGTCTGACCCGGGGTTCGACGATGAGCGCCGGCAGCATCCTCCGGCCGTGCGCGGCGGCGCTGAGCTTGCTGACCGGGGAATCTCCCGCCTCGCCGTCCGGGGCGGGATCGGTGGACGAAGACGGTCCCGGGGTCGAGTAAAGTCTTCTCGACGGTAGAGACAACTGCTGCGTTCGTTCAGTGGGTGTCCTGTCGGTTACACCCGGAATTTGAGGTGTATCCGAGAATGGCCGAGACTGCGGGTGAGCGCCCTGGGTCGATGTCCCCCGATCTCGACAGCGCGACGATCGCTGCCCAATTGGGCTCCTTGGCAACCGCGTTGGACGAGTTCAATCGCAATTCCGGTTCGCAGGTGGAGATGAGCCTGCTGCTTCAGCGGGTCTGCGATCAGGTGGTGGACGCCATCGCCGACGCCGACATGGCCGGGATATCGCTGCTACGCGACGGGCGGGTGGTGACCGTCGCGTACACGGACGAGGCGGTCCGGGAGATCGACATTCAGAACTTCCAGGCCATCGACGGCGACTACTTCGGTGTCGCCGGAACACGGAAGGTCGTCAAGGCCCGGCTCGGGGAGGCCGCGGCCCGGTGGCCGTCGGTCGCCGACAATCTCGACCAGGCCGGTATGCGCAGCTTCCTGTCCGCGCCGCTCGCCGTCGACGAGGCCCTCGCCGGCACCCTCAACATCTACGGGCAGGGGGATCACGGATTCAGCGAACTCGACGCGGTGGTGCTGCTCGTGTACACGACGGCGATCGAGGGTTTGCTGAGAAGCGCCCGCAGCGTGGAGTTGGCCAGGAACGAGGTCTCGGGCCTCACGAGGGCCATGAAGACCCGCGCGGTCATCGAGCAGGCCAAGGGTATCGTGATGGCGCTGCGGGGCGTTCCCGCGGACCAGGCGTTCGAGATCCTCGTGGCGCAGTCGCAGCAGGAGCACATCAAGTTGGCGGAGGTGGCGCGCCGCATCGTCGAATCGGTGACGACGAATCCCGAGTGAACCGGGCCTGGGACCGGGCGATCAGTCGGCGACCGGAGAAAGCGCGCCGAGGAAGGACTGCGCCCACCGGTGCACATCGTGGTCGAGCACCTGACGGTGCAGCCGCGACATGCGGCGCCGTCCCTGCTCCCGCTCCGGGTCGAGCGCGGCCATGATCGTGTTCTTCACTCCGTCGAGGTCGTGCGGGTTCACCAGGTAGGCACCCCGGAGTTCGGCGGCGGCACCGGCGAACTCGCTGAGCACCAGCGCCCCACCCAGATCCGCTCGACACGCGACGTACTCCTTCGCGACGAGGTTCATCCCGTCACGCATCGGGGTGACCAGCATGACGTCGGCGGCCAGGAACAGCGCGATCAGCTCGCTGCGATCGACCGGCTGATAGAGGTAGTGCACGACCGGCCGGCCGATCTGACCGTGATCACCGTTGATGTGGCTGACCTGCTCCTCGATGGAACTGCGCATCTTCATGTAGTGCTCGACGCGTTCACGGCTCGGGGTGGCGAGCTGCACCATCACGGTGTCCGACGGGTCGAGGCGGCCCTCGTCGAGCAGTTCGCCGATAGCCGAGAGCCGCAGGTCGATGCCCTTCGTGTAGTCGAGTCGGTCGACTCCGAGGAGGATCTTGCGGGGGTTCCCGAGCTCGCGGCGGATCTCGGCGGCCCGTTCGACGATGGCGGGATCGGTGGCCTGTTCGACCAGTTGCCGGGAGTCGACGGAAATGGGGAACGCGCCGACCTGCACGACGCGGTCGTCGAGTGTCACCCGGCCGAGTGCGCTGCGCACGCCGACGCCTGCGGTGGTGGTGTCGAGTCCCAGCAGCCTGCGCGCCAGGAACAGGAAATTGTTGGCGCCGCCGGGCAGGTGGAAGCCGATGAGGTCGGCGCCGAGCAGCCCCTCCACGATCTCCTTGCGCCACGGCAATTGCATGAACAGTTCGACGGGCGGGAAGGGGATGTGGAGGAAGAACCCGATGGTCAGGTCGGGGCGCATCTCCCGCAGCAGACGGGGCACCAGCTGCAGCTGGTAGTCCTGCACCCACACGGTTGCGCCCTCGGCCGCGGTGCGCGCGGTCTCCTCGGCGAAGTGGCGATTCACGTCCAGGTACGAGTGCCACCAGTCCCGGTCGAAGACCGGTGCCACCAGCACGTCGTGGTACAGCGGCCACAGCGTCGCGTTCGAGAATCCTTCGTAGTACAGCGAGACCTCGTCCGAGCTCAGCTCCACCGGGTACAGGTCGACCCCGCCGGAGACGATCGGTTCGACCTTCGTGTCGGGCACACCGGGCCAGCCCACCCAGGAACCGCGTTCCCGGTCGTGAAGGATCGGTTCCAGGGCTGTGACGAGGCCTCCCGGGCTCCGCTTCCAGCGTGTCGTCCCGTCGTCGAGTGTCTCCATGTCCACGGGCAGTCGGTTGGCGACCACCACGAAGTCGGACGTGCCGTGCGGAGCAGTGTCTTTCACGCCGAGCGCCCACCCTGGTGAATTCCCTGGGCGACCAGCCGGAAGGCGTCCTCGAGGTCGGCGCAGAACGGGATCTGTGCAGCCATGTGCATTGCCGTCAACGGTCTGCGGAGGGCGTTGTTGCCGGTCACCGCCCACGGCACGGTGAGCCTGCGGGCGCGACCGGCCATGATGTCGAGTATCGGCAGGGCCGACGCGCAGAAGAACTGAACATCCGTCAGGTCGAGCACGAATGGAAGCCGTTCGTTGATCGCCTCGTCGAGGTGATTCCCGAAGGTGTGAAGTGTGGTGACGTCGATGTCACCAGATATCCGGACGACGAGAATCCCGCCGGCACCGGGCACACTGACGACGGAGAGCCGCCCGTGCTCGGGCTCGACGGCCCAGCTGAACAGCGTCGAATTGTCGGCAGGGTCGTAGCGTGTCGGCAGCGCACTGAGAACTGATTTCATGTCGTTTCCTCACGGTCGAGCGACGTAGGAGACAGGCACGAAATTAGGCGCGTGAACCGTGCCCGTCCATTGCGGCTGGGGGCTCAACCGTGCAGGACTCTGACGTTACCCCATGGTGTCAATGGCGGGGGCGCGCCTCTCACCCCGACATCTCCGCCGACATGCCGCCGTTCGCGTTTTCGGTTGTCCCACTGCACTTCTCGCCGGCGCATCCGGCGGCACAGCGGGAGCCCGGCGTAGCTTGTCGGCGAATTGGGTAATCGGCGCGAATGGAAATCATCGCCATCGTGATCCTTGTCGGCGTCGTGACGTTCGTGATCGCGCGCCGCCGTGCGCAGAATCGGAGGCAGCACTGATGCGGGACAGTCCTACGGGCGACGCCGCTTCTTGTGCGAACTGTCGCAGAAGGGAGCGATGCTCGTCCGCCCGCACCGGCACAGCGCCACGGTGGCCCGATCGCTGCCGAGCGAGTTACCTTCGGTGTCGAGGATCCGCGCAGCACCACGCACCAGGAGTGGACCATCAGGGCAGACCGTGATCGTGACGTCGGATTCGTCGGCCCCTGCAGATTCGTCGGCCCCGGCAATGGGAATGGAGTTCATATGACTACCTTGCACTCTCCGTCGATGTCGGACACGGTGGCGCAATCGGGAACGTCCATGCCCTTTCCGAAGCCGCGCGGTCCCGTCAGCGATCTCCTGTTCTCCATTCTGCGCGCAGACGGCGCCGATGCCGAACCGTTCGTGGCGGCGGCCCGCTCCCTCGCCTCGTCGGCGCGCGACAGTCCGCGGGCGTTCCTCTTCGACGAGGACGCGCAGATCTGCCTGACCGCGCTCTACGAACTGCACCTGCAGGGGATCACCGGTGTCGGCGACGGGTGGGAGTGGAACAGCGACCTGATCGCCGCCCGGTCGGCGCTCGAGGTTCCGTTCGACGCGGCGATCCGCGACGTCGCCGACGCACCGACCGGCGCCGACGACGTGGTGGCGGCGCTGTGGGCGATGACCGCCCCCAGCACAGCGCCGGGACTGTCCGGTCACATGGCCCACGACGCGGATCTCACCCAGTTCCGGGAACTGCTGATCCACCGTTCCCTGAACCAGTTGCGTGAGGCCGACGTGCACACACTCGGCATCCCGCGGCTCGCGGGCGCACCCAAAGCGGCGCTGGTGGAGGTGCAGTCCGACGAATACGGCGGCGGCAGGCCCGAGCGGATGCACTCGGCACTGTTCGCCACCACGATGCGCGAACTGGGGCTGTCCGACGGCTACGCGCACTACATCGACGCGGTGCCCGCCCTCACGTTGGCGTCCCTCAACGCGCTGTCCCTGTTCGGCCTGCACCGCAGCCGTCTCGGGGCCCTGGTGGGGCACCTGTGCGCAGTGGAGACCACGTCCGCGTTGCCGAGCAAGAAATACGCCGCCGGACTACGCCGCCTCGGATTCGGGAAGGCGGCCACCCTGTTCTTCGACGAGCACGTGGAGGCCGACTCCGTGCACGAACAGATCGTCTGCCGCGACCTCGCCGGCGGGCTGGTCGCGGCACGGCCCGCAGTGGCCGACGACATTCTGCTGGGGGCCGCGGCCTGCCTCGCCTTCGACGACCTCGTCGGCGACCATGTCACACGGTGCTGGGAGGCGAACCGCACGTCGCTGCGGCAGCCGCCCGGTTAGGGGTCAGGTGCCGGACGCGGCGACCGCGTGCTCGAGATCGCTGAGCGACGTCTCCAGGTGCGTGATGATCCGCTGAAGGTGGGGGACGGCGTGCCGATCGCCCACGACGCCGACGTCGAGCTGACCGGACCGGCTGGTGAGGGTGATGCTGAGCGCCTGCCCCCCGAGGACCGTCGGCGCCGGATACACCGCGTCGAGGCGGGCCCCGTTCCAGTACCGCGGCCTCGACGGGCCCGGCATGTACGAGATCATCACGTTGAACGGCGGGGGAGTGTCGTCGACGAACCGGCGGACCGGCTCGAGCAGGATCGGGCTGATCGCCAGCGCGCTCATCAGCTGGAACTGGGTGTGGCTCAGCGCGCCGAACACACGGTTTGTGTGCTCGACCGATTCGCTGATGCGGGCGAGGCGTGCCGCCGGATCCGCTTCGTCGGTGGCCAGGCCGACGACCATCGCGCCGACGCCGTGATCGCGGCCGCGCGGACCGATCATCGTGCCGCCCAGGTCGAGGGGCACGGGCAGCATCGCCGTCAACGGCGCGTCCGGCAGCGCGTACTGCTCGAGGAGATACCGGCGCAGCGCCCCCGAACACATCGCGAGCACCACCGCGTTGATCGTGGTGCTGGCCGCGGTGGCCACCGACACCAGGCGCCGGATCGGCCACGACCGTGCCGCCAATTTCCGGGCCCGGCCGACCGGAACGTTGAGCATCGTGGGCGGCGACTGCAGGGGAAGGGTCAGATGCTGCTCGCGGACGCCGTCGTAGGCGACCTTCGCGAGCGCAGGCAACACCCCGACGATGCTGGTGGCGGCCCGCACCCCGGCCCGCACCACGGCCACCGGCAGCACGGATTCCCGCCGCGACGTGCCGGCGACCCCGGGCGTCCACGGTGCGGGGCAGTCGCGGGCGTCGGGGTCCGTCGACAGGGCGTGATGGAGAAGCCGCAGCCCGGCCGGTCCGTCCATCAGCGACAGGTGAATTTTCGAGAACACGGCCGTCCGTCCGTCGGCGAGCCCCTCGATGACGTGCATCTCCCACATCGGGTGCTGCGGATCGAGCGGCATGCCGTGCATCTGGGACACCAGCGACAGCAGGTCCTCCATGCGGCCCCGGCCCGGGACCGCGGTGTGCCGGACGTGGTAGCCGAGATCGATGTGGTCGTCGAACGACCACCAGGGGTAACTGGCGCCGCGGAGCGGGCGTACGGCGCGCCGGCGGAACGTGTCCGACGCGCCCTCGTGCGAGATCAACGCCTCGAACATGGACCGGGCATGATCGGGCCCCGACTCGCGCGGCGGTTCGAACAGTTCGAGCGCACCCACGTGCATGGGATGCGACGGCGTCTCGAACAGCACGAACATCGCCTCGGTGGGACTCATCACCGACATCCAGCGCCTCTTTCTCATGCTCGGGACACGGCCCGAGCATGCCCCGGCGCATCCCACGTCTCCAGGGTAAGCAGAACACGGAAACTTCTTCCGCAAGGCCGTTTTCGTGCCCCGCCCGCTCAGCCGCGATCGAGCTGCGGAAACACCGTCTCGCGGGCGAGAAGCAGAACGGCGGCCGCGACGGGTATCGCGAGCAGCGCCCCGACGATCCCCAGCAGTGCGCCGCCGATGAGGACGGCGACGACGGTGACCATCGGGGGCACCTTGACGGTTCGGCCGATGATGCGGGGAACGAGAAGATAGTCCTCGAACAGACGGAGCGCGATGAAGAAGACGATGGTGGCCAGTGACACCGGCAGGGACACGGTGAGGGCGACCAGCGCCACCACGACACCGGCGAGGGTGGATCCGACCACCGGAATCAGGTCCAGCACGGCGACCAGGACGGCCAGCAGCAACGGGTAGGGGACGTCGAAGGCCACCAGCCACACGAACGTGAGGACGGCGGTGATCAGCGAGATCAGGAGGTTCCCGAGCACGTATCCGCCGACCTTCGCGAAGATTTCGTCGCCGATCAGAATCGTGCGTGGACGCCGCGAGTTCGGGGCCAGGCGGTAGATCGACGACCGGATGTGTGCGAAGTCGGCCAGGAAATAGGCGGTGAGCACGACCACGATCACGGTGCCGCTGATGGCGCTGAACACGAACTTGCCCGCACCCACGATCCCGCCGACCACGATCGGCACGTTGCCCGCATCGAGTGCCCGGCGCAGTTCGTCCTGCAGATGGAAGCGGGTGCTGAGTTCCCCCAGTACCGGGTAGTTCTGCTCGAGGTGCCCCAGGTAGTCCGGGGCGTTGTGCACGAGTGCGCCGCCCTGCGTCACCATCGGCGGGATCGCCGCGGCCAGGAACCCGGCCAGCACAGCGAAGGCGAGGACGAAAACCGTTGCGACCGCAGCCCATCGGGGAAATCCGTGCCGCACCAACCAGGACACGGCAGGTTCGAGGCCGATCGCGAGGAATGCGGCGACGGCGATGAGAACCAGCACCCCGCGGGCCGCGAGAACGACCTCGATCAGGGCGTACGTGACGGCGACACCGGCGGCCCCGGCCAGCCCGATGAAGAACGGGGATCGGCGATCGAACCGCGGTCCGGGCCTCCCGAGCGGATGCGCGGCCGTGCTGATGCGCGCCGCGCCCTCCTCCGCGGCGATGATCGGCTGCTCCTCCGCGGGGGAATGCGGTTGGGCCACGTTGTCGTCGTGGCCCCCGGCGCCCGTGGTCACGGTCGTCTGACGACTCTGTCCCGCCGTCCACCGCCGGCAGTGTCCCGTCCGATGCGGGAGCACCGATCGGCGGCGGTCGATGTGCCGGGCCCGGTTGTCGGCGCAACCGGCGATGCGGGTGTCGAGCGGCAATAGTCGTCGATCAACTCCACCGCTTTTTCCGCGCACACGGCGGGTGACGGCATCCGCCCGATACCGAGGCCGTCGATCACGATGACGCTGCGGCGGCCCAATCCTTCGACGCCGAGCGACCAGCCGAAGGTCCGGTTCCACGCCAGCACCGCGTTGCGTCCCGGCAGATAATGCAACCGGAGCGGCAGAACGAGGACGACTTCGATGCCGTCGCTGTCCCACCAGTCGATGGAGTCGGCGTGAACGCTCCTGGCCACCGTGTGGATGTAGTCCCGAACGGTGCGGGTGTCGGCAATGCCTGTTCCGCTCTTCATCGTCCACCGCCTCAGCTGTTTGACGATCGACATACCCTGCCCCGCGACAGTTGAAACTTCACCCACCGAGGTGTGGGTGCTCGAGGGGCGCGACGCGCCCGTCTCCGGGTAGCCTCGCCGCATGCCTTACGTGGAGCGCTCGGGAGATGTGTTCGTCCTGTACTTCGGTGAGGAGGGAGAACCCGACAGCGAGAACGCCTTCCACCCGGATTGGATCGACAGGGTCGACGGCCTCCTCGATCAGGTCGAGAAGCACGACGGTCCCGCCGCACTGGTGACGACGGGGCTCGGAAAGTTCTACTCGACCGGTCTCGACACCGCCTGGGTCGTCGCCAACACCGACAAGCTGAACTCCTACATCGACCGTGTGCAGGGCCTGTTCGCGCGGATCCTCACCTTCCCCCTGCCGACCGTGGCCGCGCTGACCGGGCACACCTTCGGCGGCGGCGCCATCCTCGCGGCGGCCCACGATCACCGGGTGATGCGTGAGGACCGCGGCTACTTCTGCCTGCCGGGCATCACCATCGGGGCGAGTTACGCGCCGGGCAGCATCGCGCTGCTCGCGGCCCGGCTGCCCGCGCGGGCCGTGCACACCGCCCTGGTGACCGGCCGTCGGTACGGTGGCGTCGCCGCGAGCGAACTCGGGTTCGTCGACGAGGTCGCCCCCGAGCAGCACGTGCTCACCAGGGCCGTCGAACACGCGCAGGGGCTCGTCGCGACCCGCGGTCGCACACTCGGTGAGATCAAGTGCTCCCTCTACGCGGACGCCGTCGCCTCGCTCCGCACCCCGGTGGCGAACCTCGAGTCACAGGAGGCGCTGAACGGCGGCTGACGAGTCACGGGCACACCGAGGGTGTCTGCCGTGAAAACGGGTACTACTCCCGCGAGGAGCGGGGCGTCGGGCATCCGTTCTCACCGTCATCCGGAGGCGACCACCATGAAACGCGTTCTGACACTTGTCCTGCCGATCCTGCTGGCCGTCTTCGCGCTGGCCGCGTGCGGAAGCGACGGTGACGACTCGTCCGGTTCGGCGGAAACGGCGCACGGCGGGGACCATCCCATGTCCGGCATGCCGTCGATGTCCATGTCGATGCCTGCGGGGGCGGCTCAGCGGGAGATCGTGATCTCCGATTTCAAGTACACCCTGCCCGGCACGTTCGCGCCGGGAGAAGAGGTCACCGTCCGCAACGACGACACCGCCGAACACACCGTGACGGCGGACACCGGCGACCTGTTCGACGTGGAGGTCGAACCGGGTGCGACCGCGACGTTCACCGTCCCCGGTCAGCCGGGCACGTTCGCGTTCCACTGCACCTATCACCCGAACATGGTGGGCACGCTCGAGGTTCGGTGATCCCGTCAGTCGAGCGGCTCGATGCGGAAGACCTCGCACCGGTCCGCGGCGGCCGCGAACGCCTCCGGGGAGGAGTTCGCGACCGTCCCGGCCTCGAGGAACATGGTGACCCCGTGCGGCACCCGGGTCGGGAACTCGCGAAGGATCCGGCCCCGCTCCGACACCGGCAGCGCGACCAGTCGGACACGCTCGCGTCGCCGCCCCCGGGTCAGCTCACCACGCCCGGCTGCCCGGGCGTTCTTCGCCCAGTCCGATTCGGCGTATCCCGCGACGACGTAGCGCCGGCCGTCCACCTCGTACGGTGAGACGGGCGTCGACCGCAGCACGCCCGTCTTCCGGCCGGGGACGGTGAGCGCGGGCATCGGCATCGGTACGCCCAAGCGATGCAGCCCGACGATCACCCTGTTGACGTGGGCGAGATACCAGGGCGGCAGCACTCTTCCGGTCCGGCGCACCATGTCCTCGACTATTCCGAACTCGGCGCTCTCGTGGCAACCACCTCGATCTCCACGAGCGCATCCCGGTGCGGGAGTGCGCGCACGGCGATGCAGGATCGGGCGGGTTTGATGCCGGCGAAGGTTTCGGCGTAGACGGCATTGACGGCGGTGACATGCTCCATCGACGTGAGGAAGATCGTCGCTTTGACGACGTGCTCGAGGGAGCTGCCTGCCGCGGCGAGCACCGCGGCCACATTGGCGAAGACCTGGCGCGTCTGGGCCCGGGGATCGTCCTTTCCGACGAGCACGCCCGATTCGGCGGTCAGGGGCAGTTGCCCACTGCAGAACACCAGGTCGCCGACCTGGATGCCCTGGTTGTAGAGATGCGCCGCGGACGGCGCGTGGGTGGTGGCGATGGCGGTGTTCACGTGCATTGGTCCTTTACGTCAGAGTGCAGGGGTCGAGTTGGGTGGACGGCGCGGCGGGGTCCGGGTGTCCGCCGGTGAGCGCGCCGGTGATGCCGGACAGGACCCGGTCGAGCAGGGTCTCCGAGGTGGCGAAGTTGATCCGGATGAACCGGTCACCGGCCTTCCCGAAGGGCGCACCGCCGTCGACGAGCACGTGCCCGGCGCGGCGGATGCGGTCGATCGGATCGTCCACCGGCAGGGCCGAGACGTTCACCCAGCTCAGATACGTGGCCTCGGGCAGGTGGTGCCGGGCCTCGGGCAGCGCCCGGGTCAGGACGTCGTGGACCCGTGCGCGATTGCGGTCGAGGACGCGGATGAGGGTGTCCTGCCACGCCTGCCCGTGCTGCCATGCGGCGAGGCATCCGACGACCCCGAGAACCGACACCGCGCCGTAGAGGTCGGGTGGTTCGTTGTCCCGGACCGCCAGCAGGTCCTTGGGACCGTAATGCAGCACCGCGCAGCGCAGACCGGCGAGGTTGAAGGCCTTCCCGGCGGACGTGACCGTCACGGTCCGCGATGCGGCGTCCTCGCTGATGGATGCGAACGGGATGTGCCGGTGCGGTTGGTAGATCAGTTCGGCGTGGATCTCGTCGCTGATCACCAGCAGGCCGTACCGTTCGGCGAGTTCGGCGATGCGCTCGAGTTCGCCGCGCGTGTGCACTCGACCCGTCGGATTGTGCGGATTGACGAGGACGAGCACCTTGGGACGATTCTGCGCCAGGGTCCGCTCGAACTCGTCGAAGTCGAGAGCCCACCCGTTCTCGGTGTCGACGAAGGGGAATTCGACGGTGCGCCGCCCCATCGTTTCGATCGTCGCCAGGAATGGCGGGTAGTTCGGGGTCTGAATGACCACCGCATCCCCGGGTCGGGTGCCGAGACGAAGGATCAGCTGCAGGGCCTGGATCAGATCGGTCTGCTCCCGCACGTCTGCAGGGTCGACCTGCCAGCCGTAGCGGTCGGACATCCGCCGGGCGAACTCGGCACGCAGGGGAGTGCCGCCCAACCAGTTCGGGTACCCGAGGTCGCCGCGGTCGATGACGTCCTTCAGCGCGTCGCGGATCTCCGGGGTGACGGGAAAGTCCATGTCGGCGACCCACGACGGGAGTGCCCCGGCTTCGACCGCGCGCGCCCATTTCACCCCGGTGCGCCGGGACAGCGCACCGAGGTCGAGGTCGTCGAATCCCGGGAACAGGGAGTGGGGTGTCGTCGAGGTAGTCACAACGCTGCTTCCGCTGGGACGGTCGACAGGGCGTCGCGGGAAACCTCGACCTGTCCGTGATGTTGGGCGAGTTCCTCGAGCACGTGGAGGAGGACCCCGTTCGGGGTCAGTTGGCGGCTCGGCCCCTCGTAGTCGGCCGGTGGGGTATTCGTCAGCGGCGCAGCGGGGTCGAAGCCGTCGAGGTCCTTCTGCAGGTTCGCCCGCACGGCGGCGATGGTGCGGGTGAGGTCTGCGATGGTTCCCCGGGCGGTGAACTCGGCCTCTCTGTCACGGTTGCTCTCGCGGCCGCCGATCAGGTGCCCGATCCAGTAGTCGGCCACCTGGGTGCAGTGGTAGGTGATGGCCCAGGGGGAGTTCGCGCCGTCGAAGGGTGGTGCCTGATTGGCGCGCTCGTCGCCGAGTTCGCCGAGGACGGCGAGCATGCCGTCGAACGCGCGGTCGAGGAAGTACAGGTATTCGTCGGTGTTCACGGGATTCGCTTTCGTGGTGGGAAGGTGCGGAAAGTCAGTGGATCTGTTCGAGGACAGCGTCTTTCGTCTCGGGCAGGCGGGTGAGCACGATCAGTGCGCCGATCGCGAACAGGACCGCGCTGGTGGAGAAGACCAGTCCGGTGCCGCCGAAGCCGAGCAGGAAGGGGACCGCGATGGGGCCGAAGACCGAACCCAGCCGTCCCAGGGCGGTGGCGGAGCCGACTCCCGCGCCGCGACTGCGGGTGGGGAACAGTTCCGGGGTGTAGGCGAAGATCGAGGAGAACATGCCGAAGAAGAAGAACTGCAGGAAGGATCCGGCGAGGATCAGCTCGAACGTGCCCGAACTCTGGCCGTAGAAGAAGGCGGCGATGCCGGATCCGATGGTGTACCCGGCCAGGCAGTAGCGCCGTCCGAGCCGCTCGATCAGGTACGCGGCCGACAGGAATCCGGGGATTCCCCACAGGGCCATGGCGAGGACGAACCCGATGCTCTTGGCGACGTCGAGGCCGTTGTCGGTCAGGAGCTTGCCGATCCAGGTCGTCAGCCCGTAGTAGCCGGTCATCAGGCAAAACCACACTGCCCATACCGTCAGGGTGCGCGCTTTGTGTGCGGGAAGGAAGAGTGCCCGGAAGCCACCCCGTCCGGTGTCCTCGCCGTGCGCGCCGCGCACGGGTTCGGGCTCGGGTAGTGGCCGGCCGGTCGCGTCGCGCACCGCGCTTTCGATGGAGGCCAGGGTGCGTTCGGCTGCGGCCGTGTGCCCCCGGGAGACCTGCCACCGGGGTGACTCCGGCAGGTTGCGCCGAATGATCAGTGCGACCACGGCCAGGGCGGCCTGCATGAGAAAGAATCCGCGCCAACCGAACGTGGAGGCGACCAGGAGGTAGGACACCGCGCCGGCCGTGATGAATCCGATCGGCCAGGCACCCTCGAGCAGGGCGGCGTAGCGCCCGCGCTTCGACGAGGGCATGAATTCGGCGAGGATTGCCGCGGCCACCGGGAACTCCGCTCCCATGCCGATACCGAGCAGGAATCGGAAGGTGAGCAGGGATTCGAAGTTCCACGACAGGGCGAGTCCGATGCTCGCCAGGCCCCAGGCGATGATGCTGTACTTGAAGACCCGCCGGCGTCCGAATCGATCGGCGATGGCACCGGCCCCGACGGCTCCGAAGAACATTCCGGCGAAGCTTGCGCTGCCGAGTACCCCTGTCTGTGCTGCGGTGAGCGAGAAGTGGTGGCTGATCGGTGACAGCAGGAAGGTCATGGCGCCCAGGTCGATCGAGTCGAAGAACCAGGCGGTGGCAATCACCAGGAAGAGGTTTCGCTGGACACGGCACCACGGCAGTCGTTCCATCCGGCCGGCGATCGTGGCGCTGGTCAGGGGAGGCGCGGTGGGCCCTCGTGTCGGTGCGGGGACGCGCGCATCGTCGTACATGGAATCCGGGCTCCTTTTGGTGAGAACGCTGTGTGAATGAGTCCCGTCGCTGCCACCGAGACGAATCACCCTCGCTGGCGTCACCACCCTAGGGGGTGACGGGAATCATGGAAGAAGTTTGAACTCGTTCGCGTCACCTGTCAAGATGGTGACGTGAACGAGTTCGTGTATGTGAGTGGACGGCATTGCCTGGATTTCGCCGGCACCATCCTGTGGCGCCGGACCCTGCGTACCGAGCTGCTCGAGAATCCGGACGATCTGTGCCGGTGGGTGGCCGGGGCGAACCTGTGCGACGAGATGGAACCGCCGTCCGCCGACAGCGTCCGCGACGCACGGCACCTCCGGGAGGCGATCTACAGCGCCGTCGGTGCGGCGCTGACCGGCAGCACCCACCGAGCGACGGAAGCCGAGGTCGGCCTCCTCAACACCGCCGCCGCGGGTCCGCTGCCCACCCTCACCCTCACCCGCGAGGGCGACACGACCAGCACCGGCACACCAAGCAACGCATTGAGCCTCCTCGCCCGGGACGCCATCGATCTGATCGGCTCCCCGGCGATGGCGAAGGTGAAGGAGTGCTCGAACCCGGACTGCACCCGGCTGTTCGTCGATCTCTCCCGCGGCTTCTCGCGCCGCTGGTGCGGAATGGCGGAGTGCGGCAACCGGATCAAGGCCGCGGACTACCGCCGCCGCAAGAAATTGCAGAGCATCGACTAGTGGCGATCAGGGCTGGCGGGCGCTTCGCTGTCCCGCCACCAGCAGAACACGAACAGGGCCAGCGACGCGACGAGTGTCGAGACCACCCATACCGTGAGGGCGATGTCGACCCACGACCCGATCGGCGGGCTTCCCGGCAGGATTCCACGCAACGGCACGACGGCGAACAGCATCGCGGCCATCCAGCCCAGCATGTCGGTGTTGACGGCGCGCTTGCGGCGGAACGTCTGCAGCGCGACGAAGGCGGCGAGGCCCGCCAGGATCGTCATCATCAGCAGCAGGATTCCGGCGTAGATCAGGTTCCCGCCCGTGCGCGCGAACATCAGCGCGGCGCCGGTGCCGTTCCGGGAGAGGTCCGTGTCGACCGCCACCGCCTCGGCGCGTGCCTTCCACCCGTCGACCCGGCCCTCCAGCAGCAGGGCCGTGGGCACCAGTTCGCGGTCGGCGCCGAGCCCCTGATAGGCCTCCACCACCATCGGATTCACCTCGAACCGGTCGAACGGCCAGTACGCCGCGTTGCCGGTGGCGATGAACTCGGTATCGAAGGTCGTGGCCGAGGCGCCCGCCCGGAAGACGATCTCCTCGTGGCTGGTGCTCGGGATGAGAAGCAGCGTGATGTCCCGGTTCAGGGTGTCGCCGTTGGCGTGTAGGAAATTCTCACCGACGGTAATCGTCACCTCGGCCTGCACCCGGTCGGTCGTGGGCTGCAGCGACTTCGCCGTCACGAGGACCACGACCTCGTCGCTACCGATCTCGAACGGTCCGTCGTCGTCGCCGGTGCGGCTGCTCAACCCGTACACGATGAGCGACGCGGCGTAGATCAGCGCGAGGAGAAGCGCCGGCACGGCCCACTGGAGCCGGGGATGGTGGGCATTCATGGGCGTTCGGCGAATCACAACGAGACGGAGGTGTTCTCGGGGTCGATCAGGATCTTCGCGTGCACCCTGGGGCTGCCGAGCGCGGTGAACGCGGATTCGACACCGGCCAACCCGACCGTGCCGGTGATCAGCGGCGTCGGATCGACCTTTCCGTCGGCGAGCATCTGGAGTGTGTCGCGGAATTCGCCGGGATCGTAGGCGATGGCGAAGCGCAGGTCGATCTCCTTGTTGATCGCCAGTGCCGGCCGGAAGGTGTCGGTCTCCATGCAGACCCCGACCACGACGACACGTGACCGCAGCGGCGCCCCGGCCAGTATGCCGTCGATGACTCCGGGCATCCCGACACACTCGAAGACGACCGGCCCGGACGGTGTTGCGCCCACCGCGTCGGCGAGGGCGAAGGCATGCCACCACGGCAGCTTCGGGATGCGACGCAGCTTCTCCATGGTGTCCAGCCCGAGGGCGAGCACCTCCGTGATGGAGGTCGTCTCCCTGCGCCGCGGATAGGACGTCCAGGGCGACGCCGCGGCAGGATCGACCACGACGTCGGCACCGCATTGCCGGGCGAGTTCCCGCCGACGGGCGGAGAAGTCGGCGGCCACCACGGCGCGGACACCGGACGCCTTCAGCATGCTGATCACGGCGAGACCGATCGGGCCGCATCCGATGACGATCGCGGTCCGGCCCTTGCCGACGTCACCCTTCCGCACCGCGTGCCACGCCACCGCCATCGGCTCGGTCAGCGCGGCCTTCTCCGCCGACAGCCCGTTGGGCACCGGCAGGGTCATCGACTCCTGCACCACCACCTGTTCCGCGTAGCCGCCCGGTGCCGAGGCCGACAGCCCGGTCAGGTGGATGTCCGACCCGGTGCGGACGATGGGCAACGCAACCACCGCGGTTCCCGCCGGCCACCGTTTCCGGCAGCCGGGCCCGTAGTGCGCAATGGTGCCGCTGAACTCGTGCCCGAGCACGACTCGCTGGTGGGAGCGCATGAAGTCGCGGTAGCCGGTCTCGGCCGCCAGTTCCGCCATCTCGTCGGCGTGCACGCGGGCGTGCAGGTCCGAGCCGCAGATCCCGCACCGGGACACATCGATCAGCACCTGACCCCGGGCCGGGATCGGAGCCGGGATGTCACCCACCTCCAGGCGAGTCTCGGTGCAGATGACAGCCTTCATGCTGGGCTCCTCGGGTGCGGCGCGGTGGGCCTCCGCTCCGAACGTAGAACACTCCCGACGCCCACACACCACGATTGCCGAATGGTCGCCACAGGGGGTTGTCCCGTCCCGGCGATGGGTGTACACCGACAGCATGAGCGTCCTCGGTCAGATGGATTCGTTTCGTCGCGTCTTTCCCACCGCCCGCCGCAACCGGGCAGACCTGTTGCGCTGGTTGCGGCGCCGCCCGCAGCTACTCGCCGCCGTCGGGTTCCACGAGTTCGCGCTCGCGACGAGCGCCAGGGTCGATCCCCGCCTCAAAGCGCTCGGCGAGATCAAGGCGGCCGCGCTGACCCACTGCGAGTACTGCCTCGACATCGGATCGGCGTTCAGCCGCGCTCTCGGAGTGAGCGACGCGCAGTTACGCGCTCTCCCGACATTTCGTGAGAGCAGCGAATTCGACGACACCGAGAAGCTGGTGCTGGAGTTCGCCGAGGCCATCACCCGCACGCCCGCCCACATCGGCGAGGACCTGCGACGCTCACTGCTCGCCGAGTTCTCCGAGGCGCAACTGACCGAACTCGCCGCGGCCATCGCCTGGGAGAACCACCGCGGACGTCTCAATCAGGCGCTCGGTGTCCGGCCCTCCGGGTTCTCCGACAGCGACTTCTGCGTCGTGCCCGAGCAATAGCCGACGGAGTCTCCGAACTCGGTCCGATCGACGCCAGATAGTCAGCGGCAGCGGGAACGGGACAACCCGCCGAGCACGAAACCCAACCCGATGCCGAGCATCCACACGTCCTTGGCGACGGCGATGCCGTTCTCGTTCGGCCAGATGCTGCCGGGGTTACGCAGCGCGGGCGTCCTCGCGTACATGGCCACGAGGCCCCCGGAGAACCCGGTGAGCGCCGCCCCGGCCACGGCGGAGGGCACAAAAGGTGCGAGTAGAGCTGCGCCCGTGCCGATCTCGGCGACCGAGAGCAACTTGATGAATCGTTCCGGCTGAATCGCGTTCAGGAACGGGAACGCTCCCGCCGCCATACCGTGAATCCCCTGGGCGGTCTGCTCGTCCGCCGACCATTTCTGTATCCCCGTATGGAGGATGAACCCCCCCGTCGCGATGCGCGCGGGAAGGTCGCCGAGTGTAGTCAGTCGCATGGTGGTCTCCTGTCGTCCGGGTCGAACCAGAGAACTGTTCCCCTCGTCAGCCTCCCACTCGGTCGACGGCCGGGAGCGGTTTCGACGGAGCGGGGGTGCCGACCGGCGGGTGGACACGCCCGTACGTGGCGGCCCCCACCGTCACGAACACCGCGCCCAGGATCGCGCCGGCGACAACATCGGTGAGCCAGTGGACACCGAGGTACACGCGGGTCGCGGCAACGATCACCACCCCGCACCCGACCACGGCCCCGCCACACACCCGGACGAGGCGGCGACGGCGGCCGAGCAGGATCGCGGCCGTGATGCCGAGCAAAGCCACCGTACCCGTGACATGTCCGGACGGGAACGAGTAATCCGTCTCCAGGACCTCCTGCAGGTCGAGGGCCGGCCGGCTGCGCTCGACCACCAGCTTCAGGGCCGTGCTTGCCGTGGTGGCGGCCCCGACCGTTCCGACGACGAGGACGGCGGGAATCGCGGAACGCCGATGCCACGCGAGCGCGAGCCCGCAGATCACGGCGAGGGCCACGGTGGCGACGGGGCTGCCGAGGTCGGTGACGAGGAGCGCCGCGTGGTCGAGGACCGCGGAACGGTTTCCGACGGCCCACGACGTCACGGGCACGTCGGCACCGGTCAGTGGGCCGCCGTCGTGGACCTGCACGCAGAGCACGGCCAGTATCAGCGTCAGGGCGGACATACGAAGCCCGGCGTGAGCGGCAGAGGTGTGGGGCATCCGGCCAGTGTCGTCACGGCCTGCTGTGGGAACGCTGAGAGCGCGTGGCCGACGCCGTGACGGTCTGTTGTACTGAAAGTCGCGCGGCACAGGGAGGAGACGCTGGTGCGAGTTCTTCTGGTCGAGGACGAGAGGCGTCTCGCGGAGACGGTGCGCCGTGGACTGACTGCTGAGGGGTTCGTCGTCGACGTCGAACACGACGGCGTGTCGGGTTTCGAGGCGGCGCTGGCCGGCGACTTCGACGTGGTCGTCCTCGACATCATGCTGCCCGGGAAACACGGGTACGACATCGTGCGGGACTTGCGGAGCCGTGAAGTGTGGACTCCGGTGCTGATGTTGTCGGCCAAGGACGGCGAATACGACCTGGCGGACGCGTTCGATCTCGGGGCCGACGACTACCTGATCAAACCGTTCTCGTTCGTGGTGCTGGTGGCCCGATTGCGGGCGCTGATCCGCCGCGGCGCGCCACGGCGTCCCCCGGTCCTGACGGCGGACGGCCTGGAACTGGACCCCGCCCGGCATCGGGTCACCCGCGACGGCACCGCACTCGCGTTGACGCCCCGCGAATACAGCGTCCTGGAGTTCTTGATGCGGAACGCCGGGTCCGTGGTCACCAAACAGGAGATTCTGCAGTCGGTGTGGGACACCCACTACGAGGGCGACGACAACATCGTCGAGGTGTACATCGGATATCTTCGACGCAAAGTGGATGCCCCGTTCGGCGGGAACAGTATCGCCACCGTTCGCGGGGTCGGTTACCGGCTGAAGTCCGGAGACGACTGACGAGTACCGTCCACGGGGAGGGTGATCACGAATCGCGCTCCGCCCGTGTCGCTGTCGGTGACGTCGATGGTGCCCCCGTGGGTCGCGACGATCTCGGCCACGATGGCCAGGCCCAGTCCCGCACCACCCGAGTCGCGGGTGCGGGGGGTGTCGAGTCGGACGAACCGTTCGAAGATCCGCTGCCGGTCCGGCGGGGCGATTCCGTGCCCGTCGTCCGTGACCTCGAGGACCGCTCCGTCGTTCGAGGTCCGGCAGATCAGGCGGATCTCACGCCGGGCGTGACGCCGCGCGTTGTCGACGAGGTTGCGCACGGCCCGCGCCAGTTGCTGCGGGTCGCCGACCACTCGGACCGGCGCGATCGCCGCCCGCACCACCAAGTCCGGCGACATGTCCCGCACTCGGGCACTCTCCGCGTACATCAGGTCGTCGACGTCCACGTCCACCGACGTGTGGGTGAGCCCGTTCTCGTCGGCCCGGGCGAGGAGCAGCAGGTCCGCGAGGAGATGGTTCATTCGGTGCGCCTCGGGCAGCAACGACTCATCGACCAGCGACGTGTCGACCAGTTCGGGCCGGGTGTGCGCCAACTCCAAAGCGGCCGTGATCGTGGCGAGCGGGCTACGCAGTTCGTGCGATGCGTCGGAGACGAATCGTTGCTGCGCGCGGTGACCGGACTCGAGACGGCCGAGCATGCTGTTCATCGTTTCGGCGAGCCGCGCGATTTCATCCTGGGTGTCCGGCACCGGGACGCGTTCGTCGAGTCGGTCCGTGGAGATGGCGGCCACCCGCGCCCGGATCCGTTCGACGGGCAGCAGCGCCGCGCCGACGAGTCGATAGCTCGCCACCGCCACCATCGCGACGACGACCGGACCACCGATCGCCATCAGAAGGGCCACCGTGCCGAGGATGCCCTCGATGGGTTCGCGGTCCGCCCCGACCACGACGGTCGCGGGACCCGGCGGTGACTGCGCACCCCGTTCGACGATCCAGTAGTCGGGCTCGCCGCCCAGATCGATGTTGCCCAGATAGCGCGACTCGCCGGGCGGCACCGGCTCGAACGCGACGGGGAGGCGGTCGGCGCCGGGAGAGGCGGCCACGACGGTACCGGCCGAGTCGACGACCTGGATGGTGCCGACCTGGCCGTCGGTCGCGAACAGCGAACTGTCGAGATCCCCCGGTGCCGCGGTCCGGAGTTGCTCGACGATCTGCCGTGCGCGGGCGTCCGCGGCGTCGCGCGCCGAATGTTCCAGTGTCCGGTACAGCACCAGAAGTAGTGCTCCGCCCGCGAGGACGAGGCAGATCGTGACCACCAGCGCGGCAGCCGCCGCGGACCGGGCGCGCACGTTCCACGACCTCGGGTCGAGCAGATTCCGCTCCATACGGTTCAGTGTTGCTCACGCACCGTGATCGTCTCCGATGACCGCCAGCAGGGCGTCGACGAAGGACGTGGCGGTGGACCCGTCGAAGAGGTCGGTGGCGTACACCAGTTCGCCGTCGATTCCGGCCGGCCGGCCTGTGGAGTCATGGCGTTCGGTGAAATGAAAGTGGAGATCGCATTTCGCCACGTCGAGGGGCCGGGGTGTGATGTCGAAGCGCAGCCCGTCAACGTCCAGGGTCGCCGGAGTGAAGTTGTTCAACGACAGCGCGACCTGGAAGAACGGATGCAGTGACGACGACCGGGACGGGTCGACCACCTCGACGAGTCGCTCGAACTGCACATCCGCATGCGCGAAGGCACGCAGTTCGACGTCATGGGAGCCTCGGATCACGTCCGCGACGGTGTCCCCGGGATCGACCCGGGTCCGCAGGACGACGGTGTTGACGAACATCCCGACGACGTCGTCCAATTCCGCCTCGTTCCGACCGGCGACCGGGGTCCCGACGGCGATGTCGGTGTCCCCGCTCAGTCGTGCGAGCACGATCGCGACCGCAGACCTCAGTGCGGTGAACACCGTGGCGTGATGGCGGTGTGCGACCGACGCCAGCGTGTGATGCGCGATCTCGTCGATCCGGAACGTGACGCGCCCGGCGCGGTACGTCCAGTCGCGTGGCCTGCGACGGTCGAGAGGCAGCCCCACCTCGCCCGGTAGCCCCGACAGTTCCTCGGTCCAGTACGCGAGCTGCCGCGACGCGACGCTTCCCGGATCGTCCTCGGCGCCCAGGACGTCGCGACGCCACACGCTGTACTGCGGGTATGTCACCCGGGGCGGCTCCCGGTCCGGGGGTGCACCCGCGGTTCGGGTCGCATACGCGGAGACGAGATCGCGGGCCACCAGCGCCAGCGACCACCCGTCCGCGGCGATGTGGTGGAGGACGCACGCAAGGAGGTGATCGCGTGTGTCCAGCGCGAAGAGCCGTGCACGCAGCGGGGGTTCGGACCGCACGTCGAAGGGCGCTGCCAGCACCCGATCCACCCGGTCGCCGACGTCGTCGGGTCCGGCGGGGATCGGCGCGAGATCGGGCAGAGCCTCGCCAACGGACAACAGACGCTGATACGGCCCCGACGCCGAGTCCGGGAAGACGGTGCGCAACGAACCATGGCGCGCCAGAACGTCCGCGACAGCGCAGCGCAGCGCGACGACGTCCACCGTCCCCGACACCCGCACCGTGAACGGAATGCTGTGGAGCGGCGGCGTGGTGGCCGTGCGGTCGATGAACTGCTGCGACGGCGACAGCGGCACCCGGTCGGGCACGGCGGTGGCGGCGATACCCGGCCCACTCACCATGCCGGATCCGGAAGCGTCCCGGTCGTCGATCCGCTCCGCCAGCCCAGACACGGTCGGCGTCTCGAACAGCTCACGTACACCGACAGTCGTATCGAGTTCCGCGTTCAGCGTCGCGACCACCCTCGTGGCAGACAGCGAATCTCCGCCGAGATCGAAGAACGAATCGCCCGCCGCGACGGAGTGAACACCGAGCAGTCGGCCGAACACGGCGGCGACCGTGCGCTCGGTCATCGTTTCCGGATCGCGTCGAGGGGCGGTCGTCGTCCCGAAGTCGGGGGCGGGGAGCGCGCCGCGGTCCAGCTTCTTCGTCGGTGTCAGGGGAACCGCGTCCAGCACCGTGATCGATCCGGGAACCATGTAGTCCGGCAGGAACCGTGCGAGGTCGCGTCTCGCCGACTCGGGTGTGGTCTGCGACTCGCGTCGCACCATGATGTAGGAGACCAGGACCGGGTCTCCGGCCGGGTTGCGGTGCACGATCGTGGTGGCGAAGTCGATGTCCGGGTTCCTGCGCAGCGCGGCATCGATCTCGCCGAGCTCGATGCGGAATCCGCGGACCTTCACCTGATCGTCGGCGCGTTCGACGAATTCGAGGGTGGCGGAGTTCGTCCAGCGGACCCGATCACCGGTGCGGAACATGCGGGAGCCCGGCTTGCCGGCCGGATCCGCGACGAACCGGGTGGCGGTCAGTGCCGGTCGTCGGTGGTATCCGCGGGCGAGCGCCGGCGTCGCGAGGTACAGCTCACCGACGGCCCCCGGCGGGAGGGGGCGCAGCCGGGGATCGCAGACCGTCGCCCGCACGCCCCGCATCAGGGACCCGATCGTCACCCGGCTGCCCGGGTCGATGGGATCGGTGAGGGTGACACTGCACGTGGTTTCGGTGGGCCCGTACGCATTCCGCATCGTCCGGCCGACTGCCCACCGATCCGCGAGGTCCTGCGGGCACAGCTCACCTCCGACGATCACCAGCTCCAGGGAATCCAATCCGCCGGGTTCCACGGTAGCCAACGCAGACGGCGTCGACAGCAGATGCGTGATGCGTTCGGCGCGCAACAGTTCCCGCAATTCCGCCCCGCCGTACACGTCGGTCGGCGCGATCACCAGGGTGGCGCCGCCGATGCACGCCGCGAGCACCTCGACCAGTGCGGTGTCGAAGCTGGGCGACGCGAAATGCAGGACCCGCGAACGCGCTGTGACCGCGTACTTGTCCCGAATCTCCTGCACGAGGTTGGCGAGACCGTCGTGCGTGACGACGACCCCTTTCGGGACCCCGGTGGAGCCGGAGGTGTAGATCACGTAGGCGGGGTGCTCGATGCGCACAGGGCTACCGCGTTCCGCGGTCAGCGGATTCTCGTCGCCGTCGTCGAGGCTCAGCCATCGGATGGTGCCGGGCAGGCTATCGCGCACCGAGCGGACGGTGAGACCCAGCGCCGCACCGGAGTCGCCGAGGGTGTAAGCGATCCGGTCGGTGGGGTGGGTCGGATCGACGGGCACGTACGCCGCGCCGCTCCTGACTACTGCCCACAACGCCAGCACCGATTCGTACGACCGCGGAATCGACACCGCCACCAGGTCCTCGAGTCCGACGCCGTGCCCGGTCAGCACCCGCGCCCACCGGTCGGCGGCCTCGTCGAGGTCGCGGTACGTCACCACCCGCCCTCGGTCCCGGACCGCGACGGCGTCGGGGCGGGTAACGACGGTCGCCGCGAGAATCCGATCCAGCGTCACAGGTTCCGAATCCGGCAGTCCGGAAGCCGGAGCGAACGCCTCCCGTTCGGCGTCGTGGAACACGTCGAGTTCGGCGACCAGGCGGTCCGTGCCGGTGGCGGCATGGAAGCGCGCGAGGAACACGGTGAACCGTCGATGGTGCCCGGTGACCTCGTCCTCGTCGTACAGCGCCGGATTCGCCTCGACGTCGATGCGCGGAACCGAGCCGGGTGGTCCCGGATAGATGTTGACGGCCAGGTCGGCCGTCGGACCGGTCGTCAGCACCTGCACGCGTCCGCTGACCGGACCGAGAGTGATCTCCTGCTTGAACAGCATCAAGTTGAGGACCGGACCGAAGTGGGTGAGACCCGTTCCGGCAGAGGCGGTGTCCTTGCCGATGTCCTCGCGGCGGTACCGCTGATGGCGAAGCGCCCCCGTCAAGGCCGTTCGGGCCACCCGCACCGCCTCCCGCACCGTGCCGGTGCCGATCCCACGCAGAAGCAGGGGGAGGACGTTCGACACCGAACCGCCGGTGCCGCGCAGCCGCGCAGACGTCCTGGCGGACACCGGAAGTGACAGGACCACGTCGTCGGTGCCGGTCATGCGGGCGAGGTACGCGGCGAACGCCGCCACCACCACGACGGTCGGGCTGTGCGCGTTCCCGCCATCGGTGGGACGCAGGAGGTCGCTGCTACGGTCCGCGCGGCCGCGCGCCACCAGCACCGAGGCGCCGGCGTCCGGGGTACGTCCGCTGAGGCCGACGGTCGGGGGCAGGTCGCGCACCTGCTCCCGCCAGTAGGCGCGGTCGCGGTCGAAGCGGGGCGAGGACCGATAGTCCGCATCGTCCGCCGCGATCCGTCCCGGATCGATCGCCCGGAACTCCGGGGGTCGGTCGCCGTCGATTCCCGCAACGTACAGTTCGGCCGTGCGGCGCATCAGCATCATCGCCGCATAGCCGTCCATCGCGATGTGATGAGCACGTGAGTACCAGTAGGCGCGCTCGTCGCCCACCTGCAGAATCGTCGACTGGACGAGTGACTCGCCGTACATGTCGACGGGGGAGGTGCAATCCCGCCGCATCCACCGCTCGGCGGCGTCGACCGGGTCGCGTTCGTCCCGCAGATCGAGCACCGGCACCCGCTCCGGCGTTCCGGCGCCGTAAACCTGGTGGGGCCGGCCGTCCACATCCCGCACGGTGAACGACCCCAGTTCGCGGACGGCTCGCGCGGAGGCCGCCGTCAGAAGATCCAGGTGCACCGGACCACGCAGGTCCACGTATTGGGCGATCACGTAGGGAATCCCGGGAGTGAGCTGTTGCGCGAACCAGATGGCATGCTGCGCCTCGGTCAGCGGGATCACCCGCATCAGCGCCTCCTCACGACGACGGTGCGTGACCGGCGGCTCAGTGGGCGAGGACGACGGCCCCGTCCGTCTCGGCCGCGGCGGCGGACCCCGAACCGGGTGCGCTCAGCTGCGAAATGCGGCGGGGCAACGCGACGGCCACGATCGCGCCCAGCAGCGCGGAGATCGCGCCGATGACGAACGCGATCGTGATTCCGGTGTCCGTGTAGAAGACCGCACCCTGCATGACGGTCGCGATGTGCGAGTTCAACACCGAGAAGGCGATCACCGGGAGGATGGCGGGCAGGATGCTCTGGAACACCGCCACCATGCTCGCCGTCGTCGCCTGCAATTGCGGCGGCACCGCGGCGATGAGCAGGTTCGGGATGGAGGCGTACCCCATGCCCATTCCCACGCCGAGGAGTGCGGCGAAACCGATCAGGAGTGCCTTGTCGTCGTGGATCATCGCCGTGAGCAGGCAGGCGGCGGCCATCACGAGCATGCCCACGACCATCAGGATCCGCGGACGGACGTTCCGGGGGACCAATGTTCCGACGATCAGCCCGCCGATCACCACAGCGCCACCCAACGGTGCCTGGAAGATCGCGAATCCCTCTGCGCTGATGCCGAATCCGTAGCCGAGACCCAGGATCGCCGGGGTCATGCACATCATCGGGAGCATGATCGTGAACACCGAGGACGTGCCGTAGCAGAATCCCGCGCCGAGCGCGGTCAGAAACACCGGCCGCTTACCGAAGAACCGGATGTCGATCAGCGGGTCCGCGAGAAGGCGTGCGGACACGATCCACGCCACCAGCAGGGCCACACCACCGGCGATGAAACCGATCGTCGATCCCGACGCCCAGCCCCACGAGGGCCCGAAGCTCACCCCGACGAGGATGCCGGCGAGTCCTGCGCCGAGGAGCGCCGCGCCGATCAGGTCGATGCGGGAACGCAGCCGCACGGTCGATTCGCCGGTCGTCGCCCGGATCAGGACGCTGAGGATCACCAGGCCGGCGAGGAAGAACCAGAAGATGCTCCGGAAGCCGAAATTGTCGATCAGCCAGCCGGTGAAGAACGGGGCGGGGATCGCGATGAGCCCCATCCCGCTCGTGGCGATGCTGACCGCCAGCGCCACCGTCCGGGCGGGGAAGACGTCACGGATGAGCGAGTAGCTCAGGAACAGGCAGGGCACCAGTAAACCCGTCAGGGCGCGGCCGGCGATCAGCACTGCGTACGTCGGTGCAATCGCCGAGATCAGCGACCCGACCGCCGACAGGCCCACGGCAGTCAGCAGGAGCTTGCGTTTGCCGTGCGTGTCGGCGAGCTTACCGATCAGTGGGCAGGTGATCGCTCCCACCAGCAGGAACGACGTGAGCAACCACGCGCCCTGCGTCGTCTGGTAGTGGGTGACGATCTGCGGCAACGCGATCGAGATCATCATGTAGCTGACCGCGAGCATCTCCAGTAGCAACACGATCGAGGCGAGCGAGAAGATCAGGCGGGGCGTCCATCGCTCGGTAGTCGCGTGGGTGACCATCATCGGGTCCTTTCGAATACCTGCCCGGGAACTCGGGGCGGTGCCGCGGCACAGCGGCGGCCCGAGCCGGGCGGTAGGGGTGGGTGGTCACATTCGGTGGTCGAAGTCTCGTGAATGTGTAATTGACATCACAGTTCTCGGGAATGCGGCACGCCATGCGGCGTTCCGCCCAGCGGGAAACCGACCGGAGTGTGTGTTCGCCGGTTGACGCGAATCGGTGATTCCCGGTCCCCACTCGAGCGAGGATCGACTCATGGCCGAAACACAGCGCGAGAAGGAGTTCCACCGGCTGAGAACGCCACGCTCGGCGGCCGTCGCGGGGATCGTCTTCGCCGTGCTGTTCGCAACGAGCCTCGTTCTCTTGCGGACCGCGCTGCCGGCGGACCCATTCGACGAAACCCCCTGGGTGGGGAGCGGCGAGACGCGGATCAAGGCGGCCCTGCTCCTTGCTCCGTTCGCCGGGATCGCGTTCCTCTGGTTCATCGGCGTCATCCGCGACCGGCTCGGCGACCTCGAGGACCGATTCTTCGCCACAGTGTTCCTCGGCAGCGGATTGCTGTTTCTCGCGATGGGTTTCGTCTCGATGGGGGTGGCGGGCGGCGTCCTCGCCATTGCCCGTCACTCGGGCAGCTCCGCGAACGAGATCGTCTACTTCGGCCGCGAGATCATGCTGCAGATCAACCACGTCTACGCGCTGCGTATGGCCGCGGTGTTCATGATCTCGCTGGGGACGATCTGGCTGCGGACCGGCCTGATGCCGCGATGGCTCGTCGTGACCACGTATTCGCTGGCCTTGGCTCTGCTGATAATCGTCGACTTCAGCCTGTGGACGACATTGGCTTTCCCGGCGTGGGTGCTACTGGTCAGCGTCTACATCCTCGTCACCGGACGCCGCGTGAGCCACGAGGCCGCCAGAGCCGGGTCGCCGTAGACGGCGTTTCGTCAGGCGTGATGCGTCGAGGCCACCCGGTACAGCTGCGGGTCGGCCGCGTAGTTCGCAACGCGGGTGCCGTCCAGCCCGGCGTGAATGTTGGCGGATACGAAACCGGGGCGATGCCGCATCACCTCCTCGGTGGCCCGGCCGAGCAGCTCCACGAGCTGCTGCTGGGTCTCCGGGGTCACCGTGAACACATTGACCAGGGTGACGACGTCGGCGGTGGCGTCGATCGTGGTGGGAGTCATGGTTCTCGCTCTTCCTGTCGCCGAGATCTCGCCGGTGCTCAGGTCCGCGCCGGCGTCGTGGAGACGAAGTCGTCGATGATCTCGACCACCGCGGCGGGATCCTCGAGGTGGGGATAGTGCCCGACACCGTCGAGGACGGCGAGTCGGCTCCCGGGAATCGCCTCGTGCGCCGCATATCCGTGCGCAACCGGGATGATGCCGTCCGAATCGCCCCAGATCAGTTGCGTCGGGAGACCCTCGTTCAGGTACAGACGGCTCAGCGCGCTCACCGCCTGCCCCCGATGGTCGACGACCGCGCGGAGCGTCCGCAGAAACGCCTGCCGGGTATCCGAATCGGACAGTGACGAGTAGGCGTTCCACATCTCGTCACCGCGTACCGAGTGGATCCCGACCGCCGCCAGCCAACCACGGACCTTGTTGCCGGCATCACGAACCACGGCGGGCGCCACCAACGGCAGGAGGAACTCGGAGCCCGGCGCCGCCAGCAACCGCAGGGTCCAGTTCACGTCCGGTCCCAGTCCGCCGCTGCCGATGAGGACCAATCGGTCACACAGTTCGGGATGCTGATAACTGAACTGCATCGCCACACCGCCGCCGAGGGATTGACCGATCACGGTCACCCGTCCGATGTTCAGTTCGTGCAGGAGGTCGCGCAGCCATGCAGCGAACGCGCCCAGCGAGTAGTCGCCACGCGGCTTCGCGGAATCACCGTGGCCCGGCAGGTCCGGTGCCAGGACCCGGTACCGCCGCGCCAACTGCGGGAGAACCGCACGCCAGGTCGCGGAACTTCCCGCCATCCCGTGGACGAGCAGCAGTGTCTCACCCTCACCTCTCCCGCTCAGCCGGTATGCGACTGCGTCCCCGTGCAGTGCGAGGTGCTGGAGTTGGGACATACAACGACCTCCCGATCGGGTGATGCTGCGGCCTCTTCGGTAACGATAGGGGAGTTTCGCTCGATATCGTCATCAACTGCGGCGTGGGAACTTGATCTCAGCCCCCGGTTGATCTAGCCGGCACACCAACGCGAGGCTCGAAAACAGGAGGAACCCGCATGAATGTTGTGTCGAGCCCGGCCATCGCTCGTCCGCGTGTCCTGCTGATCGACGCCGATGTGGAGAGATCCCTCGTCGACCGCCTTCGGGACGCGGGATTCTTCGTCACGAGGACCTACGCCGAACCGGTGCGGTCGCGGATCGAACCTCCCGACGTGGTGATCGTCGACGCGCGATCACCACACCTCGACGTCGACACCACGGTGCGGGCGTTGAAAGCGATGCGATTCGCGCTCGCCGTCGTAGTGATCGGCACCTTCCGTTCCGGCAACCGTCGGGGCGACCTCCTCGAGGCCGGCGCCGACGACGTGATGGAGATGCCGGTCGGGGCGGACGAACTCGTCGCGCGGCTCCGCGCGATCCTCCGCCGGGTGAAACCCGAGGTGCCTGCACAGGCGCCCGCCGACGCGCAGGACGTCTGCCTGTGCGAGGAGCCTCACGAACCCGACCACGACGGGCTGCGCACCACGCTGACCCGGACGGAATTCGTCCTCTTCACCGTGCTCGCGCAGAATGTCGACCGAGTCGTCACCCGCCGCGACCTCATGCTCATGGTGTGGGGTGTGACGGTCGAATCGAAGACGAACGTCCTCAATGCCTATGTCTGCTCGCTGCGGCGGAAGCTGGTGGCCGTCGGATCGCCGTACGTCGTCCACACCGTGCGCGGCGTGGGATTCGCCCTCGGCGAGGTCGAACGTCCGGGAAGCATCGATTCCGCCCGTCAGGTGCCTGTCGCCGCCTCGTGACACGGACCCGGCTGGGCGAAGAATTCGAGCGCGCGTTCGAGCACCACATCCGGCGTCTCGTCGACGAGGAAGTGTGAGGCGCCGTCGATGAACTCGACACCGAAGTCGTCGGTGTGCTCCTCGAATCCGCCGAGGAACTCCGGTCGCACGATGGGGTCTTCGGCGCCGATGAGCGCCCGGGTGGGGGTGCTGAGCCGGCAGTGCCTGTACGAGCCGGTCATGATCCGCGCGGCCTCACGCATGATGAAGCAGCGGTAGAGAGCGGACGCCGCGTCGGCGCGGGCCGGTTCGCGCAGCCGTTCGGCGAACAGTTCGATGTCCAGCTCCGACCAGGCGTTCCGGTTCGTGCGTGAAACCCCGCAGCAGGTGGTAGGTCAGCCGTTGATGTCCCCGGCCGAGCAGGCGTGGACCGACGAACGGTGCGGCGATCACAGGTTCGAACCAGCCGTGCCGGGCGATCGTCAGCAGCAGCCGTGGGTCGAACCGGACGAACGGGTGGGGGACACCGAGACTCACGTACTTCCGGACACGGTGGGGCTCGCTCAGGCACAGCTCGTATCCGAGCAGTGCGCCCCAGTCGTGCGCGATCAGGCAGATGCGGTCGAGTTCGAGCGTGTCCAGCAGCGCCACGACGTCGGCGAGCAACTGCTCACGGTCGTATCCCGTGGGCGGGGCGTCGGTCCAGCCGGCGCCGCGCAGATCCGGGCAGATCACCCGGTAGTGCGCGGCCAGCCCCGGGAGTACCCCGCGCCACTCCCACCAGTGCTGGGGGAAGCCGTGGAGCAGCACCACCGGTTCGCCGTGACCGGCCTCGGCCACGTGCATGCGCAGGCCGGGGAGTTGGAGGTAGCGGTGCCGGACACCGTTCAGTGTGGGAAAGGTGTTGTCCGGCTCGCCGTTCGGGCCGGAAAGTCTGTCGTTTTCGCGGGCCTCGTGTCTCATGACCTCACGCTACTACGATCATAGTGTCAAGTCACTATGTTTATAGTAGCCGTGTGACGCCAACGAGAACGAGAGCGCTCGACGCAGCGATCGACCTGGTCGGAACTGAGGGTCTGCGATCGCTCACCCACGCCCGGGTCGACGAACGCGCCGACCTCCCGAAGGGAACCACGTCCAACTACTTCCGTACCCGGGCGGCGCTGCTCACCGGCACCGTCGGCGCGATCGTGGAACGCGAGATGTCCGAAGTCGGCGTGCTGGCACCGACATCCGCAGACGACCTCGTCGACGCGCTCTGCCGTCTGATCGACTACACGACCGTCGCCAACCGAACCGTCACCGCCGCGCGGCTGGTCCTGTTTCTGGAGGCCGGCCACGACCCCACTCTTCGGGAGGCGCTGGCACGCGGACGTACAGCCATGGAGGCGTCGGCCGTCTCGGCATTCCACCGGCTGGGAGCACGGGATCCGCAGACCGCCGCCACCGCAGTCATGGCCTGTGCAGAGGGGGTGATCCTGCATCGCATCGCCCGGTGGGACACCACGGATCCGCGGCCGACGTTCGACCTGGTGGTGCGGGCGGCGCTGAACTGACATCCCGCGTTCGCCTCCGAGATTCGCTACCGAGATCGGTCACCTCAGGTCGCGTCGGCGGAAGCCGATCAATCCGACTGTGACGAGTGCAGCCGCGATGACCGATTCCCACACAATCGGTGTCGGGTCAAACGCCCCACCAGGCAGTTTCGGAAGATGACTGAAAGGTTCCAGGTCGAGGACCCAGGCCGGGAGGCCGGCGAGGGAGCCGACCGTGAAGATCAGGATGAACGCCACATAAACGGCCCATGCGGCCGGCGCGAGGCGGGGCAGCAGTCCGAACAGTGCCACGGCTACTCCGGCCGATATCCAGATCGCGGGAAGTTGAACCAGTGCGCCGGCGACCGTCGCGGGGAGCTTGTCCGCGATGTCCCCGACGGACGCGCCGTACGTCACTCCGACGGCGACACCGGCGACGACGATGGCGACGGCTGGGCCGAGCAATGCGAACAGCAGGTGGCTCAGTGCCCACCGGACGCGGCCGACCGCTCCCGCGATTACCGGCTCGCCGCGTTGCGCGGTTTCCTCGTAATAAAGCCGGAGGGCGGCGGAAATCGCGTATGCCGACGCGGCGATGCCCAGCATGGTGAGCGCGAGGGCGACGAAGATGTCCTCCACGGTTGCATTGCCGCCGAGGCGGGCAAGGAAGTCGTTGATCGTCCGGCTATCGCCGAGTTGGTTGCCGAGTCCGTGCGCGGCGCTGCCGAACAGCAGTCCGTACAGAAGCAGGGCGACGGTCCACGCGAGCAGCGTCCCGCGGTGCATCCGCCAGGCCAGACCGACGGGCCCCGCGAGAGCAGGCCCGGCGGTCTCGCCGCCGGGGCGTTCCGCGATGAGTCCGCCACCGACGTCGCGGCGGCGAAGCAGCACGTAGGCGGCGGCGGTCGACGCCGCGGTCGCTGCCACATGCAGCAGGAGAACCCACCACCGCTCCTCGGCGAACGGGCGCAGCTGCAACGACCAGCCCTGCGGTGACCACCACGACAATGCCCCGGAACCGGCATCACCGACGGCGCGGAGTGCAAAGAACACTCCGAGTGCGCCCAGCGCGACGCCGCGGGCCGTGCGGGCGGAGGTGGTCAACTGCGCGGCGACGGCGGCTACGCCGGTGAACACGAGACCGCTTGCGGCCAGGGCGGCTCCGTAGCCGATCGAGCCGGCCAGCGGCAGGTCGAACATGCGCAACACGACGCCGAATGCGGTTCCCGTCACGATCGACGCACCCGCGGCCACGACGATCGCGGCGGTCAGTCCGGCGTACCGGCCGACCGCGGTCGAATCGATCAGCTCGGCGCGACCGGATTCCTCCTCGGCCCGGGTGTGCCGGATCACGGTCAAGATCACCGCGACGGCGATCACGGTGTACAGCGCCCCGGCTTTCCAGATCGCCACCGCCCCGGGACTGGGGTTGAATATGGGTCCGTACATGGCGATCTGGGCGGGACTGGCGGCGGTCGCCGCCGCAAACTTCGCCAGATCGGCAGCCGTCGGGTAGACCGATTTGATGCTGCCGGCATAGGTGATCGGCATCAGTACGCCGATGATCACGGTCCACAACGGAAGCACGACCCTGTCGCGGCGCAGGCAGAGTCGAAGAAGGTGCAGTGTGCCGGCGTAGTCCGCCGTGAGACCCGCGCGCACCCCGGCAGCGTCGCGGGGGCCGGTCACGGACGCGGTGGTCATGTCCGCTCCTTCACCCTGCCGGTTGTCGGCTCGTCCGGGGCGCCACCCACCCGATAGTGCCGCAGGAACAACTCCTCCAACGTGGGCGGCGTGCTGACCAGGCTTCGGACGCCCGTGTCCCCGAGCACCCGGATCAGCTGGCCGAGGCCTCCGCTGTCGACCTGACAGTGCAGCGTGCTGCCGTTGATCACGATATCCGCGACGCCGGGGATGTGGTGCAGGTCGCCCGGGTCGCCGAGTAGTTCGGCGGTGATCGAAGTGCGGCTGAGGTGACGCATCGAGTCGACGGCGCCGCTGTCGACTGTCTTGCCTTCACGGATGATCGTCACCCGATGGCAGAGCGCCTCGACCTCGGAGAGGATGTGACTCGACAACAGGATGGTGGCACCGCGGTCGACCGCTTCGCGGGCGCACTCGCGGAAGACTTGCTCCATCAATGGGTCCAGACCGGAGGTGGGTTCGTCGAGGAGCAGAACCCTGGCGTGCGACGAGAGGGCCGACACCAGGGCTACCTTCTGCCGGTTACCTTTGGAGTAGCTCCGCGCCTTCTTGCGCGGATCCAGATCGAACCGATCGATGAGTTCTCCGCGGCGTTGTTCGTCGAGTCCGCCGCGCAGTCGCGCCAGCAGGTCGATCGTTTCGCCACCGGACAAGGATGGCCACAGTGTGACATCGCCGGGCACGTAGGCCACTTCACGGTGCAGCGCGACTGCATCGAACCACGGATCGCGACCGAGCATCCGGGCCTGACCCGACGTGGCGCGCAGAATCCCGAGCAGTACACGGATGGTGGTGGATTTTCCGGAACCGTTCGGCCCGAGGAAACCGTGGATCTCGCCGAAGTCGACGGTGAGATCCAACCCGTCCAGTGCGTGAACGTGACCGAAGTGTTTGTGAAGACTATGCACTTCTATGACGTGTTGCATGTCGGCTCCTGTCCTGCTCAACTGTCGCTGATCCATCGGCCGGTGTACTAGGGCATGTCTCCCAATA
>NZ_LTCZ01000147.1:0-8121 GCF_001583455.1 Rhodococcus sp. LB1
CAAGTACTCACGGGTGGCGGCCGTGCATGGCGGCCGTCACCCGCGCCGCGGCGTCGCGGACCAATTCACCGATCTCCGCCGTGCGCACACCCGACATCGGCCGGGACGCGTCGGCGACACACAGCACGACCGCGGGTTGACCGTCACGGTCGAATGCCGCGGCATTGATCGACAGCGGCTGGTAGCTGCCCTCAGGGTCGATGTCACCGACCACGGCATCCGCCGACAACAGTGTGCGCGCCTCTCGCAGCGCGACGGTCGAGCGATGCCCGCCCACACCGCGACCGCGGAGTTCCGACACGGCATCCGCAAGCGAATGCTGTTGCTGATCCATGCATTCCATCGCGTATCCGCGCTCCCGGACGAGCGCGAGGGCCGGCTCGTACGTCGCCCGCAGCACGTCCACCTCGACACCCAGATTCTGCCCGCCGAGCGCATACCATTCCTCGCGCTGCTCCGGCGGATACCAGGCCGCGATCCCCGAACCGATGGGCGGCGCGAGCAGCACCTTGTCGCCGAGCCGCAGGCCCAGGGTTCCGCGTCGACCCCCCACCGGCTGCACCACCTCGGCGACCACCACGTCGCTTCCCGATTGCACGAACGCGATGGACGCCATGTCCGACGCGTCGGCCAGTTCGTGCATCACCGACCGCGCGAGGTCGACGACGTCCGTGGCCGTCGTCGCTGCACGTCCGATGGGGATGAGCGCGGGGCCGAGACGGTAGGTCTTGCGGGTGGGGTGCCGGATGAGCCACCCCGCCTCGGTCAGGGCCACGACCATCGGGTAGCAGGTCGCCTTCGCAACACCCAGGTGCCTGGCGATGTCGGCGAGGCTGCGGGGCGTCTCCGGTTCGTCAGCGAGGAGTTCCGTCAGCATCACGATCCGGTCGGTCTGCGGTGAATTTCGCGCCATGTGTTTGCATAATGCCACTCTGGCGTCGCACTGTGAACGGCGTTACAGTCGAGTCGTCTGAACGATCGCTAAATTACGTGGACCTCCGTCACAGTCGCTGCAGGAAGTGAAACCCATGAAACGCTTCGATCTACGTCGCCGGACCGACCGACTCGATCCCGAGACGCAGTACGAAGAGATCGCTCGCATTCTCGCCACGCAGGAATTTCCCTGGGACATCAACCAGGCCCTCAGCTTCGCGCTGTTCCGGACGTACGCCGTGCCGACCATCGGGCGGTTGCTGTTCGAGACGGGTGAATTCACCGAACGCGTGCAGAAGCGCTACGACGACACCGGCCTGATCCTCGACGCCGTCCTCGAACACGGCCTCACCAGCGATCCCGGTCGCGCCGGGATCCGCCGGATGAACCAGATGCACGGCTCCTACGACATCTCCAACGACGACATGCGGTACGTGCTGTCGACGTTCGTGGTGACCCCGGTGCGCTGGATCGACGACTTCGGCTGGCGGAAACTCACCCGCAACGAGATCGTCGGATCGACCAACTACTACCGTGCGCTCGGCAAGTACATGGGCATCAAGCAGATTCCCGAGACGTTCGAGGCGTTCGAGAAATTCCTCGACGACTACGAGCGTGAACACTTCCTCTTCGACGAGGGTGGCCGCGCCGTCGCCGACTCGACGCTCGCACTCCTCTGCACGTTCCCGCCGAACAACCTCGCGCCCGCCGCCCTGATCAAGCGATTCTCCTGGGCGCTCATGGACGATCCGCTTCTCGACGCGTTCGCCTACCGGAGGCCGTCCCGCCTCGCGCGAACTCTGTCGCGGGGTGCGCTGAAGGCCCGCGCCCGCCTCGTCCGGTTCTACCCCGTGCGCACGGTGCCCAAGTTCGCCCGCGACCTCCCCAACATTCGCAGCTACCCGACCGGGTACGAAGTGGAGAAACTGGGCACCTTCCCCAGAACCTGCCCGGTACAGCACACCAACGGTACGGTCGCGCGGGAAAACACCGCATCCTGAACCGCTTTGGAGGTGTGATCGACGGAAAGCCGTGTGTTCGAACTATTCTCGGACACTCGGCGAATGGCGGCGGGTATCACGTGGTTCTGCCGTAACGTGGCTGCGCGTAGAGACCGTCGACAGGAAGGGATTGTGTGCACTTCTCGCGAGGGACCCTGACCATTGCCGCACTGGCAGGAGCGGCCTCACTCGCTCTGGCGCCCACGGCAACCGCCGCAACCACCTATCAGATCTCCGTCGTTCCGCCGCTCGGGACCGTCTACGCCAACAATCTGGTGACGCTCGGCGCGCTGGTCACGCCCACCCCGACCGGCACCGACGGATCCACTCCGGTCGAACTCGAGATCACCGAGCCCGACGGCGACGTGAACACGCGAACCATCCCGCTCACCCTCGGTGCCGGGACGGCGGCGATCCGGACGCACGAGGCCGGCCGCTACACCGTCGTGTTCACCTACGCCCCACCGAACGGCACACCCGCCGAGACGACGACGCAGTTCGACGCCGTCGCGTCACCGGGGCTGGGCCTGGGTAGCTGACCACCCGAACCTGCCGAGGCGCATCGCCGGTCACACGCCGGCGGTGCGCCTCTTCTTCGGTGTGACGGGAGCCTCGGTGGATCCCACCGTCTTCATCGCGATCTCGACATACTTGCGGGCCACCGCGTCCGGGGTCAGCTTGCCCTCGGCGTGATACCAGCGCGGAATCGACTGGCACATACCGAGAAGTGCCCGCGTCGTCTCCGCAGCGTCCGACACGTCGAAAAGCTCCCGCTTCTTGCCTTCCTTGACGATCTCGAGGACCAGTTCCTCCACACCCTTGCGGACGGTGCGGTAACGCTGCCGGTTCTCCGGACTCAGGTAGCGCACCTCGCTCTCGAGCGCCGCCAGACGGGATCGCATGGTCATCCGCAACACGATCGCCTCGATGACGTTCGCGAGTCGCTGCACCGGATCGTCGCCGCCGTCGGCGCTCGCGGCATGGGCGCGTTCGAGAACGTCGCTGGTGGAGAGTTCCAGCAGCGCCAGGAGAACGGCCTCCTTGTTCTCGTGGTGGTAGTAGAGAGCGGGTACCGTGACACCGACTCGGCGAGCGATGTCGCGCACCGACGTGCCGTGGAAACCGTGTTCGTAGAACGCGTCGAGGGAGGCGCTGAGGATCGGCGTCAACTTCGTGGGTTCGAGCCGGCGCCAGTCCGCTGCGTTGCCGACCTCGGTGGGCGTCGCACCCTTGGATGAGCTGACCATCAAAGACCTATCTACCGCTCGCTATGCCAGGACGGGTCAAGTGTAGCTGTTCAGATAGTCGGCGAAGGTCTGCGGCGGCCGCCCGGTGAGCGTCTCGACGTCCCCCGTCACCACCGCCAACTCACCGGCCGCGATCGCTGCGTACGAGGTCACCCACCCTGCGACCTCGAAGTCCGGCGCCCCGAAGTGGGCGCGGGACGCGAACGCCTCGTCCAGCGTCTCGTTCTCGAACCGCACCGAACGTCCGGTCACCCTCGTGACCGTCTCGGCGGCCTCCGTGAGGGTGAATGCCTCCGGCCCGGTCAGCCGGTAGGTGACGCCGTCGTGGTCGCCGTTGCCGGTGGTGAGGACCGCCGTCACGGCATCGGCGACGTCGTCGGGCGCCACCGCGCTCACCCGGCCGTCCCCGGCGGGACCCCGGATGACGCCCTGATCGTCGGCCATCAGCGGGATCATCGACTGATACCAGCTGTCCTGCAGGAACGTGTACTTCAGCCCGCTCTCCCGGATGTGCTGCTCCGTGAAGTAGTGGTCGCGGCCGAACGTGAACGTGCACTCGGGCGCCGCGCCGAGAAACGACAGGTAGACGATGCGCTCCACCCCGGCCGCACGGGCGGCGTCCACCGCGGTGCGATGCTCCTCGCGTCGGGTGGCGCTCTCGTGACCCGAGACCAGGAACAGCAGCCGGACGCCGTCCAGCGCGGCGGTCATCGCCGGACCGTCGGCATACGTGGCCACCGCGAACGCGGAGTCGAAATGCTCGGCCAGCGGCTCGAGCCGCTCGGCGTTCCGCCCGATCAGCCGGACCCCGGCGCCGCCGCCGAGCCGCTCGAGCACCTTGCCGCCGATCGACCCCGTGGCTCCTGTCACTGCAATGGTCATGGCCCGCATTCTCCCAGCGCCGGCCCTCTATCCTGACGCGTATGACTGAACCCGTGGCAACCGCTGACCTGGCAGACGAGATCGGACCCGACATCCGGAGCTGCGACACGCAGTTCATCCAGTTCGGCGGCCGTGAAGTGTTCTCCGGCCCCATCACCACCATCAAGTGCTTCCAGGACAACCTGCTGGTCAAGCAGACCCTCGGCGAGCCCGGCAACGGCGGCGTCCTGGTGGTCGACGGTGACGCCAGCATCCACACCGCCCTGGTCGGCGACATCATCGCCGGACGCGGCGTCGACAACGGCTGGGCAGGCGTGATCGTCAACGGCGCGGTCCGCGACTCGGCGATCCTGAAGACCCTCGACATCGGCGTCAAGGCGCTGGGCACCAACCCCCGCAAGAGCACCCAGACCGGCTCCGGTGAGAAGAACGTCCCGATCGAGATCGGCGGCGTCACGTTCAACCCCGGCGAGACCGTCTACAGCGATCAGGACGGCGTCGTCGTCCGCTGATCCGACGAGAACCGAGCGGCGGTTCGGTATCTATCGGTACCGAACCGCTGCGCGGCTCCGAGCGCCGACGCAATAATCCGGAGGAATCCAGCGGTCGTTCGCACGACCCGTTCCTACGGAGGGTGAACTCGATGAGTGTTGACGCCGCCGGAGAGACCAGCCGGGAAGACGCGCCCCGATCGGTGCGAGCCGCGCCCCGGCCGCAATACATCACGTGGATCGCGCTGGCGATGATGACCACCAGTTCGGTGGCCAGCCTGAGATCGGCGCCCTCGATGGCCGTGTACGGGCTGGCCTGCGTGTTCCTGTACGTCGTCCCCGCCATCGTCTTCCTGCTCCCGACGTCGCTCGTCTCCGCGGAACTCGCCTCCGGGTGGTCCGGTGGCGTCTACCGCTGGGTGGGCGAGGGCATCTCGGCGAAGATGGGATTCCTGGCCGTCTGGTGCCAGTTCGCGATGACGATCTTCTACTACCCGACGCTCCTCGCCTACGTCGCGAGCACCTTTGCGTACGTGATCAATCCGGCGCTCGCCGCGAACGGCCTGTACACGGCGATCATCATCGTCACCCTGTTCTGGACCGGTGTCCTCGTGTCCTCACGGGGAATGAAGGCCGTCGCGGGTCTGTCGAGTGCCGGACTCGTACTGGGCACGTTGATTCCCGGTGTGCTGCTCATCGTGATGGGCATCGTGTTCCTCGGCCAGGGCAATGCGTCGGCCGCACCGATGGAATTCAGCGCCCTGCTCCCCGCCTGGACCGGCATCGCCAGTCTCGTGCTGATCGTCAACAACTTCCTGTCCTATTCGGGCATGGAGATGAACGCCGTGCACGTCTCCAGCCTGCGGCGACCGGCGAGCGAATTTCCTCGCGCGATGTTCGTGGCCATGGGACTGGTCCTCGGAATCTTCATCCTTCCGGCCATCGCCATCAGCTGGGTGGTACCCGCCGAGAAGCTGTCGCTGACCGCAGGCGTGATGCAGGCGTTCGACACCTTCTTCGCCCACTTCGGGTTCGGCTGGGCCACTCCCGTTCTGGCCCTCATGCTCATCGCCGCCTCCCTCGGCGGCATGCTCACGTGGCTCGCGGGACCGTCCAAGGGCCTGCTCATGATCGGACGGCAGGACGGATTCCTGCCACCGATCCTGCAGCGACTCAACAAACACGGCATCCAGCAGAACATCCTGGTGGCGCAGGGTGTGGTCACTACCCTGATCGCCTTGCTCTACGCGTTCATCCCCGAGGTGTCGAGCGCGTACTGGATTCTCTCCGTCATCACCACGCAGGTGTATCTCGTGGTGTACGTGCTGATGTTCGTCGCCGCGATGCGACTGCGCAGGCAACAGCCGGACCACCCCCGCGGCTACCGCGCCCCCGCACTGTTCGTGCTGTGCTGGGTGGGCATCGTCGCGAGCCTCGCCGCCTTCTGCATCGGCTTCGTTCCGCCCTCCCAGTTCGGCGGTGGCAGCGTTCTCGTCTACGTCCTCATCGTCGGAGGCGGATTCGGAATCGTCGGACTCGGCGTTCCCCTGCTGATCCTCGCGCTCCGCACACCGGCCTGGAAACAGGACCTGGCGGCCGACCCGCTCGCAGAGGAGGCGTGATGACCACGTCCGGTCGCATGGGCCCCGACAACCAGTCCGTGAACACCGCCCCGGTCGACGACCTGCACAAGAGACCCGAAAACACCCACTGGATCCTGTATTCCGTCCTCTCCGCCGCGTTCGTCGGACTCCTCGTCTGGGGTCTCGTCGCGTTCGACCAGCACAAGCAGTCGGCGGAGGCGGTAGCCAAGGCCACCGAACTGTCGGAACGATTCCAGCGAGCCGGGCTCGGATCGCTCGACGTCGACGCGACCGCCCGTGTGCTCGGAACCGACGGCGCCGCGGCGTGCACCGATCCGGACAACGCCCTGAAGACAGGCGTGCTGGATCAGCAACTGGTGAGCGGAGCCGCCGGACCCGGACAACGCCCGATCCTCGCGACCGGCAACCTCGTCGAAGGTGAGCGACAGGTGATCGCCGTGTACTGCCCGGACAGGTCGGCGGAATTCGAGTCCGCCGTCGCCGATCTGAAACTCGTGGACGAGAATTAGGGGAACCCCGAGGAGGCGTTGATGTCCGACGAAATCCGTTCCACCGTAGCCGCGCTGATGCCCACGGCGCGTGACGAACTCGCCGAACTGGTGGCCATGCGGTCGGTGGCCGATCCGCGGCAGTTCCCACCGGAGGAATGCGTTCGCGCCGCCGAATGGGTCAGGGACGCCTTCATCGGAGCCGGGATCGGACACGTCGAACTGCTCGAGACGTCCGACGGTTCACACGCCGTCGTCGGACACCAGCCCGCGCCGGACGGGGCCCCGACGGTACTGCTCTACTGCCACTACGACGTTCAACCGCCCGGCGACGAGAAGCTCTGGCACACCGACCCCTTCACCCTCACCGAGCGGGACGGCCGCTGGTACGGGCGCGGCGCAGCCGACTGCAAGGGCAACATCGTCATGCACCTGCTGGCGCTGCGCGCACTCGGCACCCCGTTCCCCGTCGGCATCAGAATCGTCGCCGAAGGATCCGAGGAAATGGGCACCGGCGGGCTCGAGAACCTCGTCGAGGCCAGGCCCGCACTCTTCGACGCCGACATGATCCTCGTCGTCGACACCGGAAACGCCGCGGTCGGCAGCCCGACCGTCACCACAACGCTCCGCGGCATCGCGAACGTCGTGGTCCACGTCGAGACCCTGGCCGGGGAGGTGCATTCGGGCATGTTCGGCGGACCCGCCCCCGATGCGCTGGCCGCCCTCGTCCAGATGCTCGCCACCCTGCGTGACGCGGACGGCAACACCGTCGTCGACGGGCTGGAGTCGGACCAGAAGTGGACGGGCGTCGACTACCCCGAGGCGCAGTTCCGCACCGACGCCGGCGTGCTCGACGGTGTGCGTCTCGCCGGTTCGAGTTCCGTCGCCGACGCCGTCTGGGCCCGGCCGGCCCTGACGATCCTCGGCATCGACTGCCCGCCGGTGGTCGGCTCGGCCGCCGCCATCCAGCCGCGCGCATCGGCCCGCCTCAACCTGCGGGTGCCACCCGGGATGGACCCACAGAAGGCGCAGGACGCGCTCGCCGCGCACCTCGAGAACGCCGCCCCGTGGAATGCGCGGGTGACGGTGGAACGCGAAGCGGTGGGCTCGCCGTTCCGCGCGACCACCGACGGCCCCGGATACGCGGCCCTCGGCGCTGCGATGGAGGAGGCGTTCGGGAAGGGGCTCGGAACCGTCGGGCAGGGCGGCTCCATTCCGCTGTGCAACGTCTTCTCCGCCGTCGTCCCGAAAGCGGAGATCGCCCTGATCGGGGTGGAGGAACCGCGCTGCCTCATCCACGCCCCCAACGAAAGTGTGGATCCCGACGAAATCGAGAACCTCGCCGTCGCCGAGGCGCTGTTCCTGCAGAGGTTCGCGAGCGCCGACCGTCAGGACTGAGAACTCACCCGAGCCGTCATCCCACCGATCTCCACGACGTCCCCGTCCCGCAACTGCCGCCCCCGCCGCACCTCGAC
>NZ_LTCZ01000148.1:0-41449 GCF_001583455.1 Rhodococcus sp. LB1
ACTTCGGTGTCGACACCGAACGCGGCCAATTCGTCGGCCGGGAGGTAGACCCGGCCCCGATCCAGGTCCTCGCCGACGTCGCGAAGGAAATTGGTCAGCTGGAACGCCTCACCGAGAGCCGCAGCGTGCGGTTCGGCATCGGCGACGGGCCCGGTGGTTCCGAGGACGGGCAGCATCTGCAACCCGATCACGACGGCCGATCCGTACATGTACGTCCGGAGTTCGGTCATGGTGCCGTACTCGGCCCGATGCTCCGCGGTTCCCGGAACATCCATCCGCATGGACTCCAGGAACGCGAAGAAGTAGTCGTGGGGGATGTCGAAGGATGCCACGGTGTCGAGGAACGCGGGAAGGACCCGTCTCATCTCCGGTGCGCACGCATCCGGCCCGACCGCGTTCCGGTCGGTGAAGCCGAGTCGCAGTGCCGCATCGATCCGATCGAGTTCGGCGGCGCAGTCGCCCGCCGTCCGACCGGGATCGACGTCCACGATGTCGTCGACCGTGCGGGCGAACCCGTAGAGGGAATGCACGGCGGCCCGGCGGCGCTCGGGAAGCAACCGGGTCGCGAGATGGTAGGTGCGACCGTGCTCCGCCGTCACCGCGCCGCAGAACCGGTAACTGTCGGCCAGCTCGGTCATCGACCGGTCATTCGACGCGGGACGACGTCGCAGCACCTGCGAGGTCGTCGGTGCGCACTTCCTCGACGGGCCGGGGTGCGCGCAGCCGCAGCGGATCGACCGTGCGGAGCGAGACGGCCGCGACGACCGCGGCGAACGTCGCGAGCACGACGTGCGGGAACGTGTAGAGGCCGATCGAGCCGTCGGGCTGGAACACCAGCATCAACCAGGTGGACAACCCGACGAGGATCATCAGGGTCCGCGTCGACAACGCGAAGCCGGCCGCGATGGCGATCGGCCACGAGTAGTACCAGGGCAGTGCCGCGGGCGACAGGATCACGATCGCGACCAGGACGATGAGAATTCCGAGAATCGCGTCACGCTCGGTCTTCCGGTAGCGCCACCAGGCCGCCAGCACGATCGTGACAAGGGCCACCGCGCAGATCGGGCGGGTGATGGCCAGCACCTCACCCAGCCGCAGCTCCGCGAACCACGACGTTCCGACGGTCACGATGTGGGCGAGGATCGTCGGCAGCGACAACCAGTTGATGATCTTGTTCGACCCGGACAGCGCGGTCATCCAGCCGAGCCCGACACCGGCGACGGCGGACGCGGCCGCGAAGATCGCCACGAACACGGCGAATCCCGCGCCCGCGGTCTTCGCGAACGACGCGAGCGGCGACGCGGGTGTGCGCCCTTCCGCCTCGGCCTTCTCCTTCTCGTGGAGCATCCAGATCCACACCATGAAGGGCAGCGCGGCGCCTGCCGTCGCCTTGATCGCGACCGCGACCGCGACGAGGGCGATCCCGGCGAGATGGCGACGTTCGAGGACGAGCGCGATGCCGGCGATCATCAGGCCGACCATCAGCAGTTCGTTGTGGACACCGCCGATGAGGTGGACGAGGACCAGAGGATTGAGCACGGCGAGCCACAGGGCGATCGCCGGATTGCCGCCGAGGTGCCGCGCGAGGTGCGGGACTCCCCACACCATGAGCGCGAGTCCGGGCAGCATCGTCACGCGCAGGAGCATCGTCCCGGCGATCACGTTGTCGCCGGTCAGCCCGGTGATCCCCTGACTGAGGAGCAGGAACAGCGGACCGTACGGCGCGGTGGTGGTGGTCCACACGTTGCTGACGTTGTCGAGGAGCACGCCCGGGTTGACCACCGGCCCGACGGCGTAGGGGTCGAACCCGTCACGCAGGAGCGCACCCTGCGCCAGATAGGAGTAGGCGTCCCGGCTGAACATCGGCACGGCCAGCAGCAGCGGCGCCGTCCACACCGGGACCACCATCCGCAACTGCCGGAGGGTGACGTCGCCGCCGAGCGTCGCCCGGCCCAGCCGCACCCAGGCCGTGATCATCGCGACGACACCCACCCACACGATGACGGTCGACAGGATCTGACCGTGACCGAACCGGAGCCACGACAGGTGCATCGCCTCCAGGAGCGGATCCTCGCGGCGGACGCTGCCCGCACCGAAACCACCGAACGTCATCATCACGGCGCCCGCGAAACCGAGGATGGCGGCGTGCCCCTCCGGGCTGCGGAGGAAGTCGGCCGTGGTCTGGGGCCACGACCGCTGCGGCGTGGTCGTCGCAGCGGCGACGGTCGCCTGCCGGGCAGAGGACGTCATGAGTGCAGATTCCTCCCCCGAGGTGAGTTCGGTTGCGGTCGGTGCGCTCGTCGTCGTGCGCATCGCATGGTCGAGGAACCAGTTTAATTGCTGCCGGCACCAGTTCCCGCCACGCCTCGCCCTATCCTCCCGCACTTGATGCTTCCGGGTGTCTTTCCGCACTTCGTGCTGCGGTGGGTCTTTCCGCACTTCGTGCTGAGGTGGGCCCGGTGATGCGCGCGGCCGCGAGCTTCCCCGACAGCAGGACGGTCGGAACTCCGACGCCCGGGACGGTGCCGGAACCGGCGAGCACGACGTTGTCCAGCCCCCTGACCAGGTTGGGGCGCCGGAACGGTCCGGTCTGCCGGAACACGTGCGCTGCTGCGAACGGACTGCCCGCCGCCATGCCCTTGCCGAGCCAGGTCAGGGGGGTGTCGACGTGGTCGATCGTGAAATGCTCCGCGATCCCGGTGTACCCGCGCGTCTCGAGTTCGCGCAGCAGTTCGTTCACGTACGGGCCGGTCAGCGACGACCACTCCAGCGGTGCGCTGTGCAGGTTCGGGCAGGGCGCCAGCACCGACAGCGGTTCCGAGGGAGTGCCCGCGCGATCCACGGCGAGGCCCGGATCCGACAGGGCGGGCCGGGTGATCAGCAGCGACGGGTCCGTCATGAGCCGTCCGCGCCCCGCGCGAGCGGTGATCTCCGCGAACGTCCGTTTCCACGCGTGACCGAAGTCGATGGTGTGGTGCCGTTGGGCGGCCCACTGCGACGCGACCGCGGTGGGGACGGTCCCGTGCAGGACCACGGCGGACGGCGACACCCGCACCCGGCGGGGCGTCCGGCGTGTCACCGGGCGGAGCAGTGTGTCGACGACGGCGGTGTCCGGGGTGAGCACCAGCGCGTCGCAGTCGATGCGGTCACCCGCCGCCGTGACGACGGCGCCGACGCGGTCGCCGCTTCGCTCGAGTGCCGCGACCTCGGTGTCGAACCGGATCTCACCGCCCGCGGTGGTGAGGGCGTCGGCGAGGGCGAGCGCGATCGAGCGCATCCCGCCGCGGGGGAAGTAGACGCCGAGCGAGGTGTCCATGTGGGCGATCGCGCCGTACACCGCGAGTGCGTCGGCGGGAGCGACCCCGGCGTACAGGGCCTGGAACGTGAAGATCCGGCGGAGTCTCGGATCGGTGATCGTGCGGTCGACCCGGGCGCCGAGCCTGCCGAACCCGCCCAGGGCGGTGAGCGTCAGCAGATCCCGCGCGGCCGCGGGGGACGAGACGAGATCGAGCGGCGAGTCGAAGTTCGCGTCCATGAAGCGGTGGTACTCGGCGTCGAAGATCCGGCCGAGCCAGCGCCGCAGCCGCAGGTACCTGGCCGATTCCTCCGGCCCGCACACCCGGCTGACCTCGGCGACCATCGCATCGGGATCGGAGTGCACGTCCAGCGAGGAACCGTCGGCGAACCGCGCGTGATACGCCGGCGCCAGCCGCTCGAGGACGAGCGCCGGCCGGGTGGACTCGAAATCCGAGCCGACGGCGGCCAGGGCCTCGCCGACCAGTTCGGGCATCGTGAGGACGGTGGCACCGTTGTCGATGTCGTAGCCGGGACCACGGTAGGTGCCCACCCGGCCGCCCGGTGACGACTCTCGTTCGAGGACGGTGACGCGCCGGCCCGATCCGGCGAGGTACAGAGCGGCCGAGAGACCGGCGAGGCCGGCACCGACGACCACGACGTGATCGGTGCGGCCGGGAACCGTCCGGAGCGCGCGGGCCATCCCGGACCCTCAGTAGTCGCGGCGCGTCGCGGCGACGGCCATCTCGGTGAGCTGCTGCTTCGCCTCGGTGGTGGCGGTGCTCGCCGCCAGCGTCGACAGCGCGTTCCCGACGAGGTCCTCGATCTGCTTCTCCACGTCCGCGACCGCGCCGAGCGAGGTGATCGTGGTCCGGAGGGTGTCCACGTCCGAATCGGACAGATCGGTGCCGATGCCCTCGCGGAGGAGTTCGGCCGCCGCGGGGTCTTCGGCGTCGGCGCGCTGCAGCGACATCGCGAACAGGACGGTGCGCTTGCCCGCCCGCAGGTCGTCGCCCGAGGGCTTGCCCGTCACGGCCGGATCGCCGAACACGCCGAGCAGGTCGTCGCGGAGCTGGAAGGCGATACCGATGTCGGTGCCGAATCGGCGATACGCCGAGACCAGGGTCTCGTCGGCGCCTGCGAGCGCCGCACCGAGGTGCAGGGGCCGCTCGATGGTGTATGCCGCCGTCTTGTACCGATTCACCTTCATGGCGGCGTCGATCGACTCGTCCGCCCGGGCCTCGTTGCTGATGTCGAGGAACTGCCCGCCGAGCACCTCGGTGCGCATCGCGGACCAGACGGGGGAGATGCGGGCCGACGCGTCCGCGGTGATGCCCGATTCGCGGATCATGTCGTCGGCCCAGGCCAGCGCGAGATCGCCGAGGAGGATCGCGACGCCCTCGCCGAAGTGAGCGGAATCACCGCTCCACGCGCCCGCACGATGCTGTTCCGCGAACTCGACGTGGACGGTGGGGAACCCGCGGCGCGTCGTGGACGCGTCGATGATGTCGTCGTGGACCAGTGCGCAGGCCTGAACCAGTTCCAGCGCGGAGCAGGCGCGGAGCACGGATCCGGCCTCGGGGCCGCGAGCGTCGCCGCCCGCCCCGAGCCAGCCGGTCCACGCGAAGGCCGGACGGACTCGCTTGCCTCCGCGCAGGACGAAGTCTTCGAGGGTGGTCACGGCCTCGCGGTAACCACCGCCCACGGAGTCGACGAGGTCCTGCCGGCTGGTGAAGAAGTCGCGAAGCGCATTTTCGACCTCGGCCGCGAGTGCGGCGGGGCGCGTTCCAACGGACAGTGTTGCCTCCAGGATCGAATTCTCGCGTGCGCGCCGAGACCGGCGACAGGCGTCGACACCACCATAGTGGGCGCCCTCCCGGGTGGCCGGATACCCGGATCCCGCCGCTCGTGCAGACGCAGTGGGTGCATTGCCCCGGGCACTACCTATGCTGGACGGGTGACATTCGATTCCGTCAGGGGGCGGGCCAGCGAAGGTTGGGTGACCCGCACTCCGTCCATCGTCGACCGGATCCGGTCGTCCAGCGACGGCCGGGTCCCCTTTTCCGTCGAGTTCTCGCCGCCGCGTGACGAGGCCGCCGAGGCTCGTCTGTGGCGTGCCGTCCGGGAGTTCGAGCGGCTGGGTCCGGCCTTCGTGTCCATGACCTACGGTGCGGGCGGCTCGACGCGGGACCGCACGGTCCGCGTCACCGGCCAGCTCGCCGAGGAGACCACCCTCCTGCCGGTCGCGCACCTCACGGCCGTGTCCCACAGTGTCGACGAACTGCGGTCGATGGTCGGCGCCTACGCCGACCGCGGAATCAGCAACATCCTGGTCCTGCGCGGCGACCCGCCCGGCGACCCGCTGGGCGAGTGGGAGAAGCATCCGGACGGCGTCGAGTACGCCGAGGACCTCGTCCGGCTCGTCCGCGACCTCGGCGACTTTCACGTCGGCGTCGCGTCGTTCCCCGAAGGCCACTACCGCGCGCCCGATCTCGCGCACGACACCCGGTTCCTGGTGTCGAAGCTGCGCGCCGGCGCCGAGTACTCGATCACCCAGATGTTCTTCGACGTCGACGACTACCTGCGGCTGCGCGACCGGGTGTCGGCGTACGACCCCGAACAGGGTGCGAAGCCGATCATCCCCGAGATCATGCCGATCACGTCGCTGCGGTCGGTCCGCCGCGTGCTCGAACTGTCGGGGTCGCGTCTCCCGGCGCACCTCGAGAAGCGTCTGGCCACGGCCGCGGGGGACGGTCCCGAGGAGAACCGTGCCGCCGTGCGCGAGATCGGCATCGACGTCGCCACCGAGATGAGCGAACGTCTCATCGCGGAGGGTGCGCCCGGTCTGCACTTCATCACCCTCAACTTCGCGCGCGCCACGAGCGAGGTGCTGGCCCGGCTCGGCGACAAGGTCGGTTCGGGTGTCGCGGATCCCGCCCCGGTCACCCCGGCGCGGGTCAGCTGAGCGTCCGCCCCTTCCATCGGGTGCGCCCGCGGCGATGATTGCGGTGTGACGACACCGTCAGGGCCGTCACCGCGGCGACGGACAGCGGGTGCGCGACCGCGCCGGCCACGTCGGCGGCGGTGAGGCGGCCACCCCGTTCGAGTGCCCGGGCGCACAGCCGGGACGCCGTGGCGGCGAGATACCCCACCGCACCCCACCCGCGCACGCGTCCCCGTCCGGCCGCGAACGCGATCGGCGGCGCGAGGTACGCCACACTTGCCGCACCGAGGACCGCGACGGCACCGAGGCGGGAGCCGAATGCCGTCCACAGCCAGCGGTCGTAACCGCGGCGCAGCGCGTCGGCGTCCTCGTACATCCGGCACGACGCCGACCGGCCGGCCACGACGAGTGTGGTCGCATGCCCCCGCGTCCGGAGCAGGCGAGCGATATCGAGGTCCTCGGTCACGCTGTCCGCGACGGCCCGGTGACCCCCGCCCCTGCGGTACGCGGCGGAATCGAAGACCATGAACTGACCGCAGGCCACGGCCGTCGAGGGGCGTCGTGATCGGTTGGCCACGCGGATCGGCAGTGTCGCCGCCCACGACCACGCGAGCAGCGGCTGCACCAGGACCTCGGTCCCCGATCCCGCCTGCTGGAACGGCCACGGGCAGACCAGCGCTGCTTCGGACTCGCGCAGCGCGGCGCAGGCGGCATTCAGCGCGTCCGGACGCAACCGCACGTCGGCGTCGAGGAACACGAGTATCCCGCCGTCACCGCGGCCCTGCGCGAACGCGTGCTCACTCACCCGATGGCACGCCGCGGGTTTGCCCACCCAGCCCGGCGGCGGTTCCGCGGTTCCCCGCACCACGGAGAAGCGGGGGTCCGTGCCGCTCGCGGCTTCCGCGACCTCGGCCGTCCGGTCCGTGGAGGCGTCGTCGTAGACGAACACCCGCAGGTCGTCGACGCCTCGCTGCTCTCGCAGGTCGCCGATCAGGTCCGGCAACCGGTCACGCTCGTCCCGGGCCGGGATACAGACCGTGACGGGTTCGGTGACCGGGCGGTCCGCTGTGGGGAGCCGCGGCGCGCGGCGCAGGTTGGCGACGGCCGTGGCGAGACCGAGAACCGAGATCAGGGAGCCGATCCGGACGACCCGCTCGATCGGCGGAGCGGTCACACCTCCGAGTGGTCCCGTGCCCGACCACTGCCGATCACCGGATCCTTGTTGCGGGCCATCCAGGCCAGCGCACCGACGATCACGGCGACGCCCAGCGTCACGCCGGCCATGATGCCCGCCCAGCCCGCGAAGCTGCGGGTGCTGGGGTCCGAATACCGCACCTCGGCGCGGATCGTCGAGGTGTCGCCGGCGGGAAGTTTCCACGACACGATGGAGTCACCCTCCCGGGTGCCGTTGGTGGTGGCGACGCGCGCCGGGAAGGCGATCGTGAACTGCACGTCCGTGCCCTGGGCGGGTACCGAACCGAGATCGGCCTTCCCGTCGAGGGTCACGAGGTCGCCGGTCCGCTTCAGCGAGATCTGGAAACTTCCGTTGGCCTGCTCCGACATGGTGCCGAGCTGTTGCACGTCGCCGAAGGTGAGGTCGCTGAAGAACGCCTGGCTGCCGACGTACCCGTCCTTCTTGTACTCCTGGACGCGCACCTTGCCCGACAGCGAGTCGGGCGGAGTGAGTTGCGGGCCCTTGTCCTGATCGTTCGCCGGCACGGCGGCCGCGACGATCTGGCCGGAGACCCGGTCGTCGGCGGACACCCCCATCGACACCTGAACCCGCAGGCATCCCGCGAGGAGGGGCACGAGGAGGAGGCCGAGGGCCGCGAGGGACAAGGCCCTCCGCGAGCGGGTGGAGGTCGGAACTGAGGGCGGCTGCACAGTCGTATCGTGCCAGGGGAGTGGATCGGTGTCAGGCGTGAGGGTGCGTGTCGTGGGTCCGGGGTCGCCGGGCGCGCGGCCGAAGCAGCGATACGAGCAGGGGAACTCCCAGGATTCCCATCGCCAACCACCCGTAGATCGCCGAATACCGCAACTCGGGGGCGCCGAGGAACACCGAGTGCGCCAGCGCCGAACCGAGCCACGTCCACAGGAACAACCCGATCGGGACACCGTCAGGGTGCCGGGTCCCGGCGTCCAGGCGATGGTCGATGCGGTCCACGGCGACGGCCATCACGGCCGCGACGACGAACCACCCGGCGTAGTTGGTCAGCGGAATGTGTTCGATACCGGGCAGGCCGGCGTCGGTGACACACCAGTGCCACTGCCCGTCCGCGACCATCTGCGGGTCGAGGTACAGGTCCCAGCCGACGACACCGATCGTCGTCAGCGCGATGCGCGTCAGCCGTCGGTGCGGGCCGCGCGCGAGCACGGACGCCACGCACCACACCGGATAGAACCCGGCCGTCCAGGCGAACGGCACCACGAGAGGCACCCCGGCGAGTGCGGGCCCGAGCCGGTCGACGCTGTAGTCGTAGCAGCCGTAGGGGAAGCCGGTGGCCGTGCCGACGACCTCGGAGCACAGACCGAGCCCCGCAGTCACGAGCACCAGTCCCACCGTCCAGCGGGCACCCCGGGTCGCGGCCGCGTGCGCGACGGACGCCGCGGCGAGCAGCGCGACGACGAGCACGGTGACGACGTCGCGGGTCCCGCCGTGCACCAGCGGGTAGACGATCTGCGCCGCGATCGCCGTGCCCGCGAGCAGCAGGGGCAGGCGGGAGGTCATCGCCGGCGCCGCAGGCGTCCCATGCCCCACCGGTCGTCGTGGAGCGCGATGCGTGCGGCGCTGCGGCCACTCGCGCCGGACACCCCGCCACCCGGATGGGTCGAGGCGCCGGTGAGGTACAGGCGGTCGGCCCCCGGCACCCGGTGTCCGGACAGTTCGGGGAGGGGACGCCACATCATCATCTGGTCCAGCGACATCTCCACGTGCATGACGTTGCCGCCGAGCAACCCCATCTCGTCTTCGAGGTCCTGCGGCGACTGCACGTGCCGGTCGAGGACGGATTCACCGAAACCGGGTGCCAGAGCGTCGATCTCCGCGACGATCCGATCGGCCTCCGGCCCGGAGAGATCGCTCCAGCGCCGGCCGCCGGTCAGCCGGTACGGCTGCCACTGCGACCACAGCGTCACCTGGTGCCTGCCTTCGGGTGCGATGGTGGGGTCGAGGCCGCTGAAGCTCATTCCCAGCACCGCGGGCCGCGGCGGGAGTTCCCCGGCGAGTGCCGCGCCGTGCGCGAGCCGCAGGTGTGCGCGATCCGAGACGAGCAACTGGAGCCCGTGGGTGACCGAGGCGTCGGGCGCGCTCGGATAGGCGGGGAGGGCGTCGGTGGCCAGCCGCACGACCATCCCGATCCCCGGGCCGACGCGGATCCGGCGACGCCACCGGTCGAGGGTCTGCGCGTCGTACCCACCCCGTTCGAGCAGGCCGAGGGTGGTCAGCACGTGACAGCCCGCGACCACCGCACGCGAGCGGATCTCCCGCCCGGACGCCGTCTGCGTCGTCCAGGAGTCGCCGTCGCGGCTCAGCGAGACCACCGAGTCGCCGAGCGAGACGGTCCCGGAGTCGGCGCGCAGCTTCGCGGCGAGAGCCGCGGTCAGGGCTCCGCTGCCGCCGACGGCCCGGCCGGGCGGAATGGTGTGCATCAGGGCGGCGAATCCGACCATCGGCGCCGTCCCCGGCTCCGACATCGGCGGACCGGACTGGGCGCCGAACCACGCGAGGGCGGCCTTGAGGCGCTCGTCGTCGAAGTACTCGTCGAGCAGCGCGTCGCCGGAACCGAGGAACTGCCGGGAGAGGTCGCTGCCGCCGCCGCCCGTGTCGAGCCCCCAGAACGACGAGAGCAGCGCGGGCCCGGTCGGCGGATTCGAGAACGCGCGCATGACGCGTGCGCTGCGCGGACCCCACACCGCGACGAACCGTCGGTACGCGTCGGCGTCCGCGGCGCCGCAGGACTCCTCGATGGACCGGCACGTCGCGTCCAGGCTGCGGCGGAACACGATCCCCGGCCGATCCGAACCCGCGGGGGCGGGGGCGAACGCCCACGGATCGCAGTCGAGGTACCGCAGGCCGTGCGCGCCGAGGTCGAGTTCCTCGACGATTCCCGTGTGACGGACCATGATGTGCGCGGACGACCCACGGTCGACCTTGTACCCGGGGAAGCGTTCCACCGTGGACACCGCGCCACCGATGACGGTGTCGCGTTCGATCACCTCGACCGACCATCCGGACCGCGCGAGGTAACACGCCGACACGAGGGCGTTGTGTCCCGATCCCACCACCACCGCGTCGATCACAGGGGAAGCCCGCGTCCCAGCACGGCGAACGGCCGGTTGTCCCCGGCGAATCGGAAGTGGCGCAGGACATCTCTGAAGCCGAGGCGGCGATACAGCCGCCACGCGCGGTTGTCCTCGTCCGCCACTTCCGGGGTGGAGAGCAGCACCCCGCGTTCGGGCCTGCGGTCGAGGAGGCGGAGGAGCAGGGTTTCGCCGAGCCGATTTCCCTGGGCGTCCGGGTGGACGTGGAGTTCGGTGAGTTCGAAGTAGTTGCCGAGGATCACGTCGATCTGGTCCCGGGTCCACCCGGTGTGGCGCAGACCGGAACGGACCTGCTGGTGCCACCACTGTTCGGGCGCCCCGCGGTAGCCGTAGGCGACGGCGACGAGACGGGCGGCCGCGTTGTCGGCGGATCCGTCGCCGGCCGGGACGAGCGCGCCGACGCCACGCCACCCCGAGCGCTGCAGGTGCTCGTTCCACATCGGCGCCCGGTGGTATTCGGTGCCGTGGGGATAGCCCATGGCGGCGACGTAGATCGACAGCGCCTCGTGCAGGCGGTCGCGGAACTCGGTGGCCGTGAGTTCGACCACGAGTGGAGTCTGGTCAGCGTTCGTGTCGACCGGTCTCACCTTTCTCTTGACGACGTGTCGGTGGGTCCAGCTATATTGAATAGGTCGAACGGATGTTCGATAGCGGGGATCCGGCGATGCTCGAGGGAAGCGAGCATCGCCGGCCCCCGAACTCACGAACTGACTACGCCCGGCGGGGTGGTTGCACCGGGGTTTTGGAGGTGTTCGAAGTGATGACGAACCCGGTCACGGGACCGACCTCTGGGAACTCGCGCCGACCGGGTGACATACGCAACCCGGGCTCCAGGCGGGGTTCGGCGCTGCTCGATCGCGCCGACGCGCTCCTCGCCCAATCGGTGGGGGCCGGTGGGCCGGCGGATCGATTCCACAGTGCGTATCTGGCCGCGCTCCGCGGCGCGGGCGCAGTGCTGGCCGCCGTCGAGGGGCCTGCGGCGGGGAGCAGACGGACACGAACGCGTAACGCCTGGGTTCTCATGGCCGACGCGGCGCCGGAATTCGTGAACTGGGCCGACTACTTCGCCGGGCACTCGGCCACCCGCGCCGCGATCGAGGCGGGAATGTCGCGAACCCTCACCGATCTCGAGGCGGACGAGTTCTTTGTCGAGGTCGGGCGCTTTCTCCAGCACGTCGAAGATCACATCGGACGTGGCGCAGGTCTCGATCTGCGGGCGTCGTAGCCGGGCTGTGGGCCGGAAACAGCGGGAAAACGGTGAGGCGTCCGCGACATTGCGGTGCCCCGAACGGGGTTCGGTGCGGGAGTCCGTAAGGTTGGTGTCGAACTCGTACGTGGAGTAGGTGGTACGGGGATCGAACTGCTCGTATTATTAAATCTAGGTAGCCGCCAAAGTCGGTTACCCACCGTCTCGCACCGTGAGGCGGTGGCCAACACTCCAGTGCCGGGGGAGGTACCGTGCCACTCTCCGAGCACGAGCAGCGCATGCTCGACCAGATCGAGAGCGCTCTCTACGCCGAGGATCCCAAGTTCGCCTCCACTGTGCGAGGCGGTCGCATGCGTGCGGCATCGAGTCGTCGTCGATTGCAGGCGGTGGCCCTGTTCGTTCTGGGGCTGGTCCTGCTCATCGCCGGCGTCGCCCTACCGATCAAGCCGGGCGGTTTTCCCGTCATCAGCCTGATCGGCTTCATCGTCATGTTCGGTGCCGGAGTCCTCCTCCTGTGGGGTGGAGGAAAGAGCAAGTCCGGACAGTCCTCACGTGGTGGCTCGACCACGCAAGGCGAGACCGGCCGTGCCGATCGCGGTAAGCCCCGAGGCGGGCGCAAGAGTGGCGGATTCTCGTCGCGAATGGAAGACCGCTTCAAGAAGAGATTCGAGCAGGAGTAGTTCGACCCGCTCGGCAACACAGTGGCGGCGTGGCAGGTGATGCCACGCCGCCACTGCTGTGTCCGGTCCGTGCTCCGGTCGCCTGGGTGCGGTAGGTCAGGGTCGATCCGGTGGGGCCAGTGAACGTTCCGGCCCACGAATCCCCACCCTCACCCACCTCGTTTCCCCACTTTCCCCCCTGCGCCCCGCGATGAACCGCGAGGTGGGGGCGTCGGCCCCTCGTACTGTGCTTTCACCTGGGCTTTTGCTGCTTATTGGGCCGATGTGCGACCGAGCCCGATCGGCTCGGCTCGTGTCGGTGATCACGTCGGGAATTTTCCCCCACCTTCTGCAATAAGCGTTGACCAGCAAGTATTGGGCAAATTGGGCGACAACACGCCGTTATCCACCTTGTGAGTGGGGGAAAGTGGGGTACTGTGGTGCGCAGCGGGGAGCGAAGGTGAACCGCCCGGGCATACGGCGTTCGATACGAACGTGGTGGGAGGTGTCGAGTGTTTCTCGGTACCTACACGCCGAAGCTCGACGACAAGGGGCGGCTCACGTTGCCCGCAAAGTTCCGGGATGCGCTGGCGGGAGGGTTGATGGTCACCAAGGGTCAGGATCACAGCCTCGCGGTGTATCCCCGGGAAGAATTCACCGCTCTCGCACGCAAGGCCGCGGCCGCGTCGAGAAGCGATCCGGAGGCGCGAGCCTTCGTTCGCGGACTGGCGGCAGGTACCGACGAGCAGCACGCAGATGCCCAGGGGCGCATCACCCTCTCGGCAGATCACCGTCGTTACGCGGGTCTCTCCAAGGACTGCGTAGTGATCGGTTCGGTCGATTTCCTCGAAATCTGGGATGCGCAAGCCTGGCAGACCTACGTCGAGGCGAACGAGGAGAACTACTCGCAGGCAACAGGAGTCGCGCTCGGCGAGATCGTCTGAGCGTGACCGCGTCCCCGCGAATGCCGCGAGGCCTCTGTCCGACGGAACCCTGACGCACTTCCCCAGCGCCAGGTTTTCATTTCGGGCAGGGACCTCGAAGCATTCGCCACGGCAACTGGCCGACAAGAGAAGTTCGAGCAGTGAACCCCGGCTTCGGGCGCTTCACCCGCACCACAGAGCAGGAGCCGGAGGGATCATGGTGGATCACGAGGGGGAAGATTCCTCGCCCGCCGATGGTTTCGGTCACATCCCGGTTCTGCTCCACCGCGCAGACGAACTGCTGGGCCCCGCGCTCACCGTGAACGACCCGCAGGGCGGGGGAGCCGTCATGATCGACGCGACCCTCGGTCTCGGTGGACATTCCGAGCACTTCCTGCGGACCTACCCTCAGCTGAGGCTCATCGCCCTCGACCGTGATCCGCACGCGCTCGAGATCGCCGGTGGCCGGCTCGCTCCGTTCGCCGATCGCATCACGTTCGTGCACACCCGCTACGACGGCATCGAGGATGCGCTCGCCCAGGCGGGCCTCCCCGCGCAGGAGTCGGTGCACGGGATCCTCTTCGACCTCGGTGTCTCCTCGATGCAGCTCGACGAATCGGATCGGGGATTCGCGTACTCGATCGACGCGCCCCTCGACATGCGGATGGACCCGACCACCGGCATCACCGCGGCCGAGGTCCTCAACACGTACAGCCACGGAGACCTCGCTCGCATCCTCAGCACGTACGGCGAGGAGCGCTTCGCAGGCAAGATCGCGTCGGAGATCGTCCGGCAGCGCGCGAAGGAGCCGTTCACCACCAGCGCAGCGCTGGTCGAACTGCTGTATCGCTCCATTCCTGCGGCGACCCGCCGTACCGGGGGACATCCGGCCAAGCGGACGTTCCAGGCCCTTCGAGTGGAGGTCAACGGCGAGCTCGATTCACTGCGCGCCGCGGTCCCGGCAGCACTCGACGCGTTGACCGTCGGGGGACGCGTCGTGTTCATGTCGTACCAATCCCTGGAAGACCGGGTCGTCAAGCAGGAAATCACTCCCAGGTCGAAGTCGAAGAGCCCCGAGGGGCTTCCTGTCGAACTGCCGGGGATGGGACCGGAGTTCCGGATCCTCACACGAGGGGCGGAGCGGGCGTCCGAACAGGAAGTCGAAGAGAACCCACGATCAGCCCCGGTGCGTTTGCGCGCTGCAGAAAGAATTGCCAGGAGGTCGGCGGCATGACGGTTCAGGTGAGTTCCACCGAGATGCGGCCCGCGCGGGCGGCCAACCGGACGGGCGCGGCTGAGCGGGCGTACAAGAAGCGCACCCAGCGCGCGGCTGTGCACAGTGGATCCGCGATCGCCGTCTCCGGCAAGAACCGCACCGGCACCCTCACCGCCCGCATCCCGTTCGTGGCGACGATCCTCGTTCTGCTCGCGATGGGCCTGGCCATGACGCTGCTCCTGACCACCCGATCCGCCGAGGACTCGTACCAGTTGAGCGCCGCCCGCGCTCACAACCAGTCGCTCGCGGAGGAGAAGGCGGCGCTCGAGCGTGACGTCGAGACCGCCAACTCCGCCCCGAAACTGGCGGAGGAAGCAGCCAAGCTCGGCATGGTGCCCGCCAACGATCCCGCTCGCCTCGTCGTCCACCCCGACGGCAGCGTCGAGGTCGTCGGAAAGCCGGCCCCGGCGTCGGGTGCACCCGTGCCGCCGCTGGACGTCGCCGCTCCGCCCACCCAGCGCGGCAACGCTGTCGCGACCGCCCCCAACCGCGGGACGACGCAGTCGCCGCGCGCCACGCCGCAGCCCGGCAATGGCACGGAGATCCAAGCGCAGGGTGAACAATTGGTTCCCGTGATCCCCTCGACCACCGCTCCGACGACTGCTCCACCGTCCGGCGGTCGCCGGTGAGTCGAAGCGCACCGAGAAGTCGTCCCCGGCGCCCCAAGGGCGCCGGTACGGCGTCCTTTCCGTTCAGACAACGGTACGGACGCCTGGTGATGTTCTTGGCGCTCGGCCTCGCCGCAGTGCAACTTCTGTGGATCCAGGTCATCGACGCACCACAACTGTCCGCGGAGGCGGCGAACCAGCGCACCACCACCGAGGTGGATCCGGCGCTGCGCGGGTCGATCACCGACCGCAACGCCAACCCCATCGCATTCACGATGGAAGCGAAGGCCCTGACGTTCCAGCCCGCACGCGTGCGGAAGGAACTCGAGGAGGCGAAGGCCAAGAGCGACACCGCCCCCGACGTCGACTCCCGTCTCGACGCGATCGCGAAGGAGATCCACGACCGGCTCGGCGACGCCGCACCCGAGAAGGAGCTGAAGGAGAAACTGCACGGCGACGACACGTTCGTCTATCTCGCGCGCAGCGTCGACCCCAACATCGCCGCGCAGATCAGCGACAAGTTCCCGGAGGTCGGACTCGAACGCCAGGACATCCGCGAGTACCCCGGCGGATCCCTTGCCGCCAACCTCGTCGGCGCCACCGGCTGGGACGGTCACGGACTGCTCGGCCTCGAGGACTCGCTCGACTCCACTCTCGCCGGCACCGACGGCTCCCAGACCTACGACCGAGGCTCCGACGGCGCGGTGATTCCCGGCAGCTGGCGCGACAAGCAACCGGCGGTGGACGGGTCGAGCGTCGAGCTCACCATCGACTCCGACCTGCAGTACTACGTCCAGCAGCAGGTGCAGATGGCGAAGGACAAGTCCGGTGCGAAGGACGCGTCGGCGGTCGTGCTCGACTCCCACACCGGTGAGGTGCTCGCGATGTCGAACGACAGCACGTTCAATCCGGCGATCGGGGTGGGCAACAATCCGCGGACCGTGGAGATGGGCAACCTGCCGGTGAGCACGCCGTTCGAACCGGGCTCCGTCAACAAGATCGTCACCGCGGCGGCCGCGATCGAGTACGGGCTCACCACACCGGACGAAGTTCTCGAGGTCCCCGGCAACATTCAGATGTCGGGTGTGTCGGTGAAGGACGCGTGGGACCACGGGGTCGCCCCGTACACGGCCACGGGCGTGTTCGGTAAGTCCTCCAACGTGGGCACCCTGATGCTCGCCCAGCGCGTGGGGGAGGACCGCTACGCGGACATGCTGTCCAGGTTCGGTCTCGGCCAGCGCACCGACGTCGGGCTACCCGGTGAGAGCGCCGGCAACGTCCCCAGTCGCGACCAGTGGTCGGGGGGCACGTTCGCGAACCTGCCGATCGGCCAGGGCCTGTCGATGACACTGCTGCAGATGACCGGCATGTACCAGGCGATCGCCAACGACGGCGTCCGCATCCCGCCGCGCATCGTCAAGGCGACGGTCGACGCGTCCGGGAACCGGACGGAGACCGAAGCGCCCGAGGAGGTGACGGTCGTCAGCCCCCAGACCGCGTCCACCGTTCGCGACATGTTCCGGTCCGTCACCCAGAACGACACGGGCAACCAGCGGGGTACCGGGGTGCAGGCCGCCGTCGACGGATACCAGATCAGCGGCAAGACGGGCACCGCCCAGCAGGTCGATCCCGCCTGCAAGTGCTACTCGAACTCGAACTACTGGATCACGTTCGCCGGGATCGCCCCGGCCGACAACCCGCGGTACGTCGTCGGAATCATGCTCAACGCGCCGACACGCAGCGCCGACGGCTCCGGCGGGCAGTCCGCCGCACCGCTGTTCCACAACATCGCGTCCTGGATGCTGCAGCGCGACAGCGTGCCGATGTCCCCGGACCCCGGACGCAGGCTGGTGCTGCAGGCCGATTGAGCGAAGGTCGGCCGAATCGGGTTCCGAGAGCTCTCGCGGTAATCTGACACGTCGGCCGTTCAGTGGACACGGACTTTTCCGTGGACGCAGGGAACTGCCGAGGTAGCACGCTGTATCGATCCGTGCACTACGCCGTTGTCAATGAGAGTCGACATCCGAGAGGAGCCCGGTGCCTGTTCCGTCCCGCCCGCAGTCGGCGTCAGTGGAGGTGAAGGTCACAGACAGCCTTCGCCCCGCCCAGCCGGTCCGTACCACGGTGAGCGCTCTGGCAGCGCTCGCCGGAGCGAGGGTCGAGGCACCCACCGGAACCGCCGAGCACGTGATCGTCACCGGGGTGGATCTCCGCGCCCAGGGGATCATCGAGGGCGATCTGTTCGCGGCCCTTTCCGGGGCCCGCGCGCACGGCGCGGAGTTCGCCGCCGACGCCCTCGCACGCGGCGCGACCGCGATCCTCACCGACGAGGCCGGATTCGAGCTGGTGTCCGCACTGGGCTCCGACATGCCGGTGCTCGTCCACGACGACCCACGGGGCGTTCTCGGTGAGCTGTCCGCCACCATCTACGGCCGACCCTCGGAGAAGATGCAGGTCATCGGCATCACCGGAACGTCGGGGAAGACCACGACCTCGTACCTCGTCGAGGCCGCGCTCACCGCCGCGGGGCGGACGACCGGTCTCGTGGGCACCATCGAGACCCGGATGAGTGGCCGCCGGGTGCCGAGCGCACTGACGACCCCCGAGGCGCCGCAGCTCCACGCCCTGTTCGCCGTGATGCTCGAGCAGGGCATCGACACTGTGGTCATGGAGGTGTCCAGCCACGCGCTGTCGCTCGGCCGCGTCGACGGAGTCCGCTTCGATGTGGGCGCGTTCACGAACCTCTCCCAGGACCACCTGGACTTCCACCGCGACTTCGAGGACTACTTCGCCGCCAAGGCGCGGCTCTTCGCAGCCGATTCGTCCGTGCACGCACAGCACGCCGTCATCTGTGTCGACGACGTGTGGGGGCAGCGGATGGCCGACGTCGCGCGGGGCGCGCACTCGATGGTGACGACGGTGGCCACCACGCCCGAGGCCGAGGGCGCGGTGTGGACGGCGGGCCCGGCGACGGTGTCGCCCTCGGGCTCGCAGACCTTCGCGCTCACCACGGCCGAGGGCACCACACTCGACGTGGAGCTCCGTCTGCCGGGGCAGTACAACGTCGCCAACGCCTCCCTCGCCGTTGCGCTGTGCGCCGCGCTGGGTGTCGATCCGCGCGACGCCGTCGAGGGCATCGCCGGGGTCGACGTGCCGGGCCGGGTGCAGCGGATCGACCGAGGGCAGGACTTCCTCGCCGTCGTCGACTATGCGCACAAGCCTGCAGCGGTCGAGGCCGTGATCGCCACGCTGCGCGAGCAGGTGCACGGCCGCGTCGCCGTCGTCGTGGGTGCGGGCGGCGATCGCGACGCAGGCAAGCGGCCGCTGATGGGCGCCGCGGCCGCCCGCGGAGCCGACCTGCTGATCATCACGGACGACAACCCCCGCACCGAGGATCCGGCGAAGATCAGGGCCGCGGTCCGCGAGGGCGCTCTCGGAGTGCCCGAATCCGAGCGGGGACAGGTGTGGGAAGTAGCGGACCGAGCGAAGGCGATCGCCGACGCCGTCGGCTGGGCGCAGGCAGGCGACGTGGTTCTGGTCGCAGGCAAGGGACACGAGATCGGTCAGGAGATACACGGGGTGAAGTACCCATTTGACGACCGCGACGTACTGGGCGACGCGATCGAGCGACAGGTCGGAGGAGCGCGATGATCCCGATGACACTCGCTCGCATCGCCGAGATCGTGGGCGGCGAACTGCACGACGTCGCCGATCCGTCGGCCGAGGTGACGGGAACGGTCGAGTTCGACTCGCGGAAGGTCACCGCCGGCGGACTGTTCCTCGCACTGCCCGGCGCCCGAGTGGACGGCCACGATCACACGGCCTCGGCGGTCGAGGCCGGTGCGGTCGCGGTCCTGGCGGCACGCCCGGTCGGCGTCCCCGCCGTCGTCGTCACCCCGACACCGAGCGACGTCCCGAGCAAGGCGATGGCACTCGAACACGACACCGACGGATCGGGCGCCGCCGTGCTCGCGGCCCTCGCGAAGCTCGCGCGCGCATCAGTCGACGACCTCACCGCGAAGGGGCTCACCGTCGTCGGCGTCACCGGATCAGCGGGAAAGACGTCGACGAAGGATCTGCTCGCCGCCGTCCTGCGCCCCCTCGGCCCCGTCGTCGCGCCGCCCGGATCGTTCAACAACGAACTCGGCCACCCGTGGACCGCCCTGCGCGCGGACGCGGACACGGGATTCCTGGTTCTGGAGATGTCGGCCCGCGGCCGCGGCCACATCGCCTCCCTCGCGAACATCGCGCCCCCGAAGATCGGGGTCGTCCTCAACGTGGGCACGGCGCACCTCGGCGAATTCGGTTCGCGTGACGCGATCGCCGCCGCCAAGGGCGAACTCGCGGAGTCGCTGCCCTCGGCGGACGACGGTGGCGTCGCGATCCTCAACGCAGACGATCCGCTGGTGGCAGCCATGGCCCCGCGCACGTCGGCCCGGGTGGTCCTCGTCGGCCGGTCGGAGTCCGCGCACGTGCGGGCCACCGACATCGTGCTGGACGAGAAGGCAAGGGCGCGTTTCACTCTCACGGCGCCGGCGGGCAGTGTGTCCGTCGAGCTCGCCGTGCACGGCGAACACCAGGTCGGCAACGCGCTCGCCGCGGCGGCGGTGGCGCTCGAATGCGGGGCGGACCTCCAGCAGATCGCGCAGGCTCTCTCCGATGCCGCCGCCGTCTCGGCCCGCCGGATGGACGTCCGCGACCGGCACGACGGTGTGACCGTCGTCAACGATTCGTACAACGCGAACCCCGACTCGATGCGGGCGGCCCTGAAGGCGCTGGTATCGATGGCCAGGACCGGCCGGGGGGCGGCGCGCCGGAGTTGGGCGGTGCTCGGAGAAATGGCCGAGCTGGGTCCAGAATCAGTGGTCGAACACGACGCCATCGGCAGATTCGCCGTCCGGCTGGACGTGAGCAGGCTGATCATCGTCGGAACGGGCAGGCCCGCCCGCGCGATGCACCAGGGTGCGGTCATGGAAGGTTCGTGGGGTGAGGAGTCGATCCTCGTCCCCGACATCGCCGGTGCGGTCGCATTGCTCGAACAGGAACTGGCGCCGGGTGATCTGGTGCTGGTCAAGGCGTCGCAGTCCATCGGATTGTGGGAGGTTGCGGACACGGTGTTGGCGGGAAGCACGGGACAGAAGGGTTCGGAGGCTACGCGGTGAGACAGATCCTCTTCGCGGCGGGCATCGCGCTCGCCGTCTCGATTCTGCTGACCCCCGTTCTCATCAAGGCCTTCTCCCGTCAGGGGTTCGGCCAGGAGATCCGTGTCGAAGGTCCGGCGAGCCACCAGTCGAAGCGCGGCACCCCGACGATGGGTGGCGTCGCCATCCTCGCCGGACTGTGGGCCGGCTACTGGGGTTCGCACCTGATCGGCATCGGCTACAACGCGGACGGGCCGTCGGCATCGGGACTGCTGGTTCTCGGCCTCACGACGGCGCTCGGCGGGGTCGGGTTCCTCGACGACTTCATCAAGATCCGCAAGCAGCGCAACCTCGGTCTGAACAAGACGGCGAAGCTGGTCGGCCAGCTCATCGCGGCAGTGGCGTTCGGCATTCTCGCGCTGCAGTTCCGGGGCGCGAACGACCTCACGCCGGGCAGCGAGCACCTGTCGTACGTGCGTGACATCGCGACGGTCACGATGGGCTCCGTCGTGTTCGTCGCGTTCTGCTACCTGCTGGTGAGCGCGTGGTCGAACGCGGTCAATCTCACCGACGGCCTCGACGGTCTCGCTGCCGGTTCCATGAGCCTGGTGCTGGGGGCGTACGTGATCATCACGTTCTGGCAGTACCGCAACGCGTGCGAGACGAGTCCCGGCAAGGGCTGCTACGACGTCCGCGATCCGCTCGACCTGGCCCTGATCTGCGCGGCCGGTGCCGGTGCGTGCATCGGATTCCTGTGGTGGAACGCGGCGCCCGCCAAGATCTTCATGGGCGACACCGGTTCGCTGGCACTCGGCGGCATGCTCGCCGGACTGTCGATCACGACGCGCACCGAACTGCTGATGGTCGTGATCGGCGCGCTGTTCGTCGCCGAGGCGGCATCGGTCGTGATCCAGGTCGCGGTGTTCCGGTCGAGCCGAAGACGAGTGTTCCGGATGGCTCCGTTCCACCACCACTTCGAACTCGCCGGGTGGGCGGAAACCACGGTGATCATCCGGTTCTGGTTGCTGGCCGCCATCGCCTCCGCGATCGGGCTCGCGCTGTTCTACAGCGAGTACCTGGCAGCGATCGGGGGCTGACGACGTGGCAGAGGAACACGGCGGGCTCGACTGGTTGCGGGGTCGCAGCGTCCTCGTCGCCGGTGCGGGAGTCTCCGGCCGGGCCACCATCGAACCTCTTCGTGACCTCGGTGCGCTCGTCACCGTCACCGACGCGAACGTCGACGCCCTCGCCGAGTGCGCGCGACTCGGCGCCGCGACCGTCCCGATCGACGATCTGCTCGCCGAGCGGGACCGGGTCGCCGAGTTCGCGCTGGTCGTGACGAGTCCGGGGTTCCGTCCGGACGCGCCGCTGCTCTCGCTCGCCGCCGGGGACGGGGTGCCGATCTGGGGCGACATCGAGTTCTCCTGGCACGTCGACCGGGCCGGGCTCTACGGTCCGCCCCGGCGGTGGCTGGTGGTCACCGGAACCAACGGCAAGACGACGACGACCTCCATGTTGCAGTCCATCCTCGAGGCGGCCGAGCTGCCGAGTCTGGCCTGCGGCAACATCGGGCTTCCGGTACTCGACGCCCTGCGGCAGACCGAACCCCGGGCAGAGGTGCTGGCGGTCGAACTCTCGTCGTTCCAGCTGCACTGGGCGCCGTCGGTCCGGCCGACCGCAGGCGCGATCCTCAACATCGCCGAAGATCATCTGGACTGGCACGGCGGGATGCAGCCGTACATCGATGCGAAGGCCCGCGCCCTGACCGGTGAGGTCGCGGTGCTGGGGCTCGACGACGAAGTCGCGTCCTCTCTCTTCTCCTCGTCCCTCGCAGTCCGGACCCTGGGTTTCCGGCTCGGTGTGCCGGCGTCGGGCGAACTGGGTGTCGAGGACGGGTATCTCGTCGACCGCGCGTTCGGGGACGGCGAGCGGCTGGCTCCGGCCGAGGGGATCACCCCGCCCGGGCCTGCCGGACTGATGGATGCCCTGGCCGCGGCGGCTCTGGCCCGGGCGATCGGAGTTCCGCCGGATGCCGTCGCTGCAGGTCTGGCCGCCCACGTCGTGGGCCCGCACCGAGCGGCACACGTCGCCGACGTCGGGGGAGTGACGTTCGTCGACGACTCCAAGGCCACCAACCCGCACGCCGCCCGCCCGTCGATCCTCGCCCACGAGCGGGTGGTGTGGATCGCCGGTGGTCTGCTGAAGGGTGCGCGGGTCGACGACCTCGTCCGCGAGGTGGCCGGTCGCCTCGCCGGCGCCGTCCTGCTCGGCCGCGATGCGATGCAGATCGCAGAGTCCCTTGCGCGACACGCCCCCGAGGTTCCCGTGGTCACTGTCGAAACGGGAGACGATGCAGGTGTGAGTGCAGTCCCGCAGACCGCGACGCACCGGGTGGTGCTGCCGGCGGACACCGACAGCGACGCCGTGATGGGTGTCGTCGTGCGCGAAGCGGCTGCGCTCGCAACGGCAGGGGATTGCGTCGTCCTGGCGCCCGCGGCGGCCTCGCTCGACATGTTCGACAGTTACGGCCACCGGGGGCGCAGCTTCGCGGACGCCGTCGGCAGGCTCGACGAGTCGGACATCTCCAGGACGCTGCGATGACCTCCGCCGGAGCCCGCACCCGCCGCGTCCCCGAGGGACAGCGGTCCCCGGCCCGCACGGCGGCCGCCCCCGGGGTGGCGAAGCGTGCAGCGTCGAGTCCTCGCACGCGCACGGCACCTCCGCGCGGCCCGCGCACCCGGATCGGGGCCTGGCTGTCGCGGCCTCTGGCGTCGTTCCACCTCGTGGTCACCATCGCGTTTCTGCTGACGGTGCTCGGCCTGGTGATGGTGCTGTCGTCCTCGAGCGTGGAGGCCTACGCCTCCGACGGTTCGGCGTACACCCTCTTCACCCGGCAGGCGCTGTTCGCGGCTCTCGGACTCGGCCTGTTCTACGCGGCGCTGCAGATCCCGGTCCGGGTGATGCGCGCCCTGTCGTTCCCGGCCTTCGCGGTCACGATCATCCTGCTGGTCCTGGTCCTCATACCCGGCATCGGCACCGTGTCCCAGGGCACCCGGGGCTGGTTCGTCGTCGCGGGATTCTCGTTGCAGCCCGCCGAGCTCACGAAGATCGCGCTGGCAGTGTGGGGTGCGCACATCCTGGCGTCGCGGCGCAGCGACATCTCCAGTATCCGGGACATGCTCGTTCCGCTGGTGCCGGCCGCGCTCGTCGCGTTCGTCCTGATCATCCTGCAGCCCGACCTCGGAACGACGGTCTCGCTGGCCATCATCCTGATGGCGCTGCTGTGGTTCGCCGGCCTGCCGCTGAAGCTGTTCATCGCGATCGTCGGCACCGGCTTCGGCGGAATCGTGATCCTCGCGCTCACCGCCGGCTACCGCTCCGCTCGCGTGCGCGAGTTCCTCAATCCCGGTTCCGACCCGCAGGGCATCGGGTACCAGTCGCGGCAGGCGATGTATTCGCTCGCCGACGGCGGGATCCTCGGGCGAGGGCTGGGGCAGAGCCGCGCGAAGTGGAGCTACCTGCCGAACGCCCACAACGACTTCATCTTCGCGATCATCGGCGAGGAGCTCGGATATCTCGGCGGCGCCGCCGTGCTCGGCTTGTTCGGACTGTTCGTGTACACGGGCCTGCGCATCGCGGCCCGATCCGCCGACCCGTTCCTGCGCCTGCTCACCGGAACGGCGACGGTGTGGATCACCGGACAGGCGTTCATCAACGTCGGATACGTGATCGGGCTGCTGCCCGTCACCGGCCTGCAGTTGCCGCTGGTGTCGGCCGGCGGAACGTCGACGGCCACCACTTTGTTCATGTTCGGCCTCGTCGCCAACGCGGCGCGGCACGAACCGGAGGCGGTCGCCGCGCTGCACTCCGGACAGGACGGCCCGTTCGGTCGTCTCCTGCGGCTCCGCAAGCCGGAGGCGTATTCGCCGGTGCGGGCCGACGCGGCACGCGCCGAGGCCGTGCGCCGCGCCGAGGCCCGCCGGCGGGCCGGTCGCGAGATGGCCCCACGGACCCGCAGCGTCACATACGAGAAGGGCCGCCCCGAACGCGGCAAGGGCCGCACCCCCGAACGAGGTGCACGTCAACAGCGAAGCTCGGGTGGCCGAGCAGGAGAGCGAGGATTTCGTAGGTGAACGGCGACAAGTCCACCCTGTCGGTGATCGTGGCCGGTGGTGGTACCGCCGGGCACATCGAACCGGCTCTGGCAGTGGCCGATGCGATCAAGGCGATCGACGACACCGCGGTGGTGACCGCTCTCGGTACGGCGCGTGGCCTCGAAACCACCCTGGTTCCCGAGCGGGGCTACCCGCTCGAGCTCATACCGCCGGTTCCGCTGCCCCGTAAACCCACCCTCGACCTGCTGCGGCTTCCCGGCCGGGTGCGCGCGTCGGTGCGCCGCACCCGCGAGGTGCTCGACGCGACCGGTGCCGACGTCGTCGTCGGATTCGGCGGGTACGTCGCGCTGCCGGCCTATCTGGCGGCCGGCCCCGGACTGCTCCGCCGCCGGCGTCGCATTCCGATCGTGGTGCACGAGGCGAACGCCAGCGCGGGGATCGCGAACAAGATCGGTGCCCGCCGCGCCGCCCGGGTCCTGGCCGCGGTCGCTGGTTCCGGAGTCTCCGCACGCGGCCGCTCGGACGCGGAGATCCTCGGGATCCCGGTCCGGGCGTCGATCACCGGTCTCGACCGGGCGGCCCTGCGGGCGGAGGCGCGCGCACACTTCGGGCTCCCCGCCGACGGTCCCGTGCTGCTCGTGTTCGGCGGTTCGCAGGGCGCGCGGTCGCTCAACGAGGCCGTGTCGGGCGCGGCCGAGTCGCTCGCTGCGGCCGGTGTGGCCGTCCTCCACGCGCACGGACCGAAGAACACGCTCGACGTTCCCGCGACACCGGGCGGCCCGCCGTACGTGGCCGTTCCCTACCTGTCGCGGATGGACCTCGCGTATTCGGCCGCGGACGCGGTGATCTGCCGGTCGGGAGCGATGACGGTGGCGGAGGTGTCGGCGGTGGGACTTCCCGCGGTATACGTGCCGCTGCCCCACGGCAACGGGGAGCAGGAACTGAACGCGCGACCGGTGGTCGCGGCCGGAGGTGGAATGATTGTCGCCGACGGAGACCTGTCCGCCGGATTCGTCGCGGAGACCGTGATCCCTCTGCTGCGCGACCCCGCACAGCTCGAGGACATGGGACGACGTGCGGCCGGCGCGGGTCACCGCAGCGCAGCCACCGAGGTTGCGCGGATCGTGCTCGACGTGGCCGCGCTGACAAGGGGAACCCGATGACCGACCTGCCCGCGGAGTTGGAACGTGTCCACATGGTCGGGATCGGCGGCGCCGGAATGTCCGGAATCGCGCGGATCCTGCTGGCCAGGGGTGGGCAGGTGTCCGGATCGGACGCCAAGGAGAGCCGCGGCGTCCTCGCGCTGCGCGCCCGCGGCGCGCACGTCCGCATCGGCCACGACGCCGGCGCGCTCGACCTGCTGCCCGGCGGCCCGACGGTCGTGGTCACCACGCACGCCGCCATCCCGAAGGACAACCCGGAACTCGTGGAGGCGGCCCGGCGCGGGATACCCGTGATCCTGCGACCCGCGGTGCTGGCCTCGCTGATGCAGGGGCACCGCACCCTGCTGGTGTCGGGCACCCACGGCAAGACGTCGACCACGTCGATGCTGGTGGTGGCGCTGCAACACTGCGGTTTCGATCCGTCGTTCGCAGTTGGCGGCGAACTCAACGAGGCCGGAACCAACGCCCACCACGGCAGCGGCGACGTGTTCGTCGCGGAGGCCGACGAGAGCGACGGTTCGCTGCTCCAGTACGAACCGGACGTCGTCGTCGTCACGAACGTCGAAGCCGACCACCTCGACTACTTCGGCAGCACCGAGGCGTACATCCAGGTGTTCGACGATTTCGCGGCACGTCTGTCGCCCGGCGGTCTGCTCGTCTCCTGTCTCGACGATCCGGGGTCCGCGGCGCTCGCGCAGCGGGTGGCGGCGCGGGGACTGCCCGGTGTGCGGGTGCTGGGATACGGCAGCGCCGAGAACGCCGACGGGGCCTTCGCACCTGTCGACGGCGTCGAGGTCGGCGCGCGACTGCTGAGCTTCGAGGCCCGGGACGTCGGCGGAGTCCTGCAGTTCCAGCTGGCCGGCGAGCAGTCGCCGAGGACGGTCCGGATGGGTGTGCCCGGCAGGCACATGGCGCTCAACGCGCTGGCCGCTCTCCTCGCCGCCCGGGAAGCCGGCGCCGACGTGGACGAGATCCTCGAAGGCATTGCCGGATTCGGGGGAGTGCACCGCCGGTTCCAGTTCACCGGCCGCGAGCACGGGGTCCGCGTGTTCGACGACTACGCGCATCACCCCACGGAGGTGCGCGCCGTGCTCGGCGCCGCCGCCGATCTGGTGCGCCAGCCCCACGAGGCCGACCGTCGCGAATCCGAGGACTCGGTGCGCAGCGGCAAGGTCATCGTGGTGTTCCAGCCCCACCTGTACTCCCGTACAGCAACATTCGCGGAAGAATTCGGGCACGCGCTCGACCTCGCCGACGAGGTCGTGGTCCTCGACGTGTACGGCGCGCGGGAAGAACCGCTCCCGGGCGTCAGCGGCGCCCTGGTCGCGCTGTCGGTGTCGAAGCCGGTGCACTACCAGCCCGACCTGTCGCAGGCGCCGCGGCAGGTCGCGGCACTCGCGACCCCCGGGGACGTGGTGATCACCATGGGTGCCGGTGACGTGACGATGCTCGGCAACCAGATCCTCGACGCTCTGCGTGCGGCTCCGCACCACCACCCGTCGCGATGACGCGGGAGCGTCGGGGCCGGTCCGAGCGGCCGGACCGCCCTGTCCGCCGCGACGTCCAGAGCAGTCCGCGGCCGGGGCGTGCGGCCGGTGCCCGCGCGACGGCGAGCGATCGGACGTCCTCGCGCCGGCGCACCTCGACGGTCACCGACCCCGGAACACGGCGCACCCGCGAATCGGCTTCGGCGGCACGGAAGTCCGCGGCGGCGGAGACGCCGCGGCGGCCGTGGTACCGGCGGCCGGCGGTGATGGGCGTCGTCGGTGTCGTCGTGGTCGTGGCGCTCGGTCTCGTCGCCTGGTTCACGCCGCTGCTGTCGGTGCGGGAGACGGACGTCGCGGGGGCGACGTCGATCTCCGAGGAGCAGATTCGCCAGGTGCTGGCGGTGCCGCAGGGGCAGCCGTTGCTGCGTGTCGACACGGAGGGCGCGGCTCAGCGGGTCGCCGCGATCCCGAAGGTGGCGTCCGCGCGCGTCCAGCGGGTGTACCCGTCCACCATCCGGGTCACGGTAACCGAGCGGGTGCCCGTCGTGTTCGTCGACAGCCCCGGCGGTACCCATCTTCTCGACGTGGAGGCCGTGGATTACGAGATCGCACCGCCGCCGCCCGGGGTGCCGCGTCTGGTGACGGAGACGCCGGGGTGGGGCGACCCGTCGACGGAGGCGGCGATCGAGGTGCTGGAGTCGATGCCGCCTCAGCTCCGTGGTCAGGTGGGACAGGTTGCGGCGAAGTCGATTTCGGATATCTCGGTGACGCTGCTCGACGGCCGGACCGTGGTGTGGGGCGGCACGGAGAAGTCCGAGCGCAAGGCTGCGGTCACGTTGCCGCTGCTCACTCAGCCCGGGCAGACGTACGACGTGTCGAGTCCCGACCTGCCGACGGTGCGGTGAGGGGTCGTGACCCGGATGCGAAAGAGTTGCGGGCGAGTTCGTCAAATAACTCGGCGCGTCTCGGCGCGCCTAATGGCGTATCCGTATGGCGGTGCATAGCGTTTCGCTCTAGTCGAGCAGCACTTGACATAACCGTAACCCTATGGTTGAGGTTGAGGGTTCAGGCTGGACTGATCTGTACGAAAGCGTGATACACACTCATGGAAGGCGAGAGCCGATGACGCCCCCGCACAACTACCTCGCCGTAATAAAGGTCGTCGGCATCGGCGGCGGCGGCGTGAACGCAGTCAACCGGATGATCGAGCAGGGACTCAAGGGAGTCGAGTTCATTGCCGTCAACACCGACGCGCAAGCGCTGCTGATGAGTGACGCCGACGTCAAGCTCGACGTCGGCCGGGAACTCACCCGCGGGCTCGGAGCCGGCGCGGATCCCGAAGTCGGCCGCAAGGCCGCAGAAGACCACAAGGACGAGATCGAGGAAGTCCTCAAGGGTGCCGACATGGTGTTCGTGACCGCAGGCGAGGGCGGCGGCACGGGTACCGGTGGCGCACCGGTCGTGGCGAGTATCGCGCGCAAGCTCGGAGCCCTCACCGTCGGTGTCGTCACCCGCCCCTTCTCCTTCGAGGGCAAGCGCCGCGGCGGCCAGGCCGACACCGGCATCCAGTCGCTGCGTGAATCGTGCGACACCCTCATCGTGATCCCGAACGACCGCCTCCTGCAGCTCGGCGACGCCGCAGTCAGCCTCATGGACGCGTTCCGCAGCGCCGACGAGGTCCTGCTCAACGGTGTCCAGGGCATCACCGACCTCATCACCACCCCCGGTCTGATCAACGTCGACTTCGCCGACGTCAAGGGCGTCATGTCCGGCGCAGGTAGCGCGCTGATGGGCATCGGATCCTCGCGCGGCGAGGGCCGGGCCATCAAGGCCGCGGAATCGGCGATCAACTCCCCGCTGCTCGAGGCGTCGATGGAGGGTGCGCGCGGCGTGCTGCTCTCGATCGCCGGTGGCAGCGACCTCGGCCTGTTCGAGATCAACGAGGCCGCGTCGCTGGTGCAGGAAGCTGCCCACATCGACGCGAACATCATCTTCGGCACCGTCATCGACGATTCGCTCGGCGACGAGGTGCGGGTCACCGTCATTGCCGCCGGGTTCGACGGCGGCGCCCCCGCCCGTCGGCCGGTCGAGTCGGGCGCTGCCGGTCGCAGTGCCATCGGTGCCGGGCGGGCGGGCGAGGTCGGACAGCAGGCCGAGCAGCAGCACAGCGAGCCGATGTCGGTGACCCGCGAGACGATCAGCTCCCACCAGAGCCCGAGCAGTCTGCCGCCGCTTCCGGGAAACGGTCAGTCCCGCGCGGTGCCGGTGTCCGACGAGGAGGGTGAAGACGAAGTCGACGTGCCCTCCTTCATGCGTCGTTGAGTTCGTCGTCCGCCCCCGATTTCAGGGTTCGCCGGGTCGTCACCACCCGTGCCGGAGGACACTCCGTCGCACCGTACGACACGTTCAACCTCGGTGATCACGTCGGCGACGATCCGGCCGCGGTGGAGGCGAACCGGCGTCGGCTGGCCGACAGCATCGGCGTGGCCTTCGACCACCTGGTCTGGATGGAGCAGATCCACAGTCGCAACGTGACCGTGGTCGACGGGCCCACCGACGTGCCGGTTCCCGCCACGGACGCGCTGGTGACGACGGTGCCGGGGCTCGCACTCGCGACCCTCAGCGCCGACTGCGTCCCGGTGCTGCTGTCCGACGACGAGGCCGGGGTGATCGCCGCCGTCCACGCCGGCCGGATCGGCGCCCGCATCGGCATCGTTCCGCGGGTGCTCGACGTCATGGTCGAGCAGGGGGCGCGGGTCGACCGGATCGGCGCGTTCCTGGGTCCGGCGGCGAGCGGCCGACAGTACGAGGTCCCCGCGGCGATGCAGGCGGACGTCGAGAAATTCCTTCCCGGCAGCGCCATCCGCACCGTCAAGGGGACCCCCGGCCTCGACCTGCGGGCCGGTCTGCGGAAGCAACTGCTCGACGCGGGTGTCGCGGGAGTGGCGGAGGATCCGCGCTGCACCATCGAGGACCAGACGCTGTTCAGTCATCGCCGGCAGGCCCCGACCGGTCGGCTCGCGGCGGTGATCTGGATGGATACTGGGCAAGACAGCATGTGACGACGGCCGCCGGTGGGCGGCGAGGATTCGGTGTGGGAGTGGAAACGATGGGCAGGGTCGGGGAGATCGAGGCTGCGCTGGGCGCTGTGCGCGCACGGCTCGACGCGGCGTGCCGGGACGCCGGCCGCGACCCCGCGGAGGTGTCGCTGCTGCCCGTCACCAAGTTCTTCCCCGAATCCGACGCGCGGATCCTGTACGACCTCGGGTGCCGCGAATTCGGGGAGTCACGTGAGCAGGAGGCCACGGCCAAGATTGCGGAGTTCCGGACCGCGGTGACGGATCCGTCGGTGCGGTGGCACATGATCGGGCACCTCCAGCGCAACAAGGCGAAGGCCGTCGCGCACTGGGCGTACGCCATCCACTCGGTGGACAGCGAACGACTCGTCGGCGCCCTCGGCCGGGCGGCGACCACGGCTCTCGAGGCGGGGGAGCGGCCCGAGCCGCTGCGGGTGCTGCTGCAGGTCAGTCTGGACGGCGATCCGCAGCGCGGCGGTGCCGCGATCGACGACCTCGAACATCTTGCCGCGCAGGTGCAGTCGTCGCCGGGACTCGAATACCGCGGGCTGATGGCGGTTCCGCCGATCGACGCCGACCCCGACGCGGCGTTCGAGGAACTGGAGAAGATTCACGCGCGGCTCCGGCGCGACCATCCGGATGCGACGGACCTCTCAGCGGGCATGACGAATGATCTCGAGCACGCTGTCCGACACGGGTCGACGTGCGTGCGTGTCGGAACCGCGCTGTTGGGTTCGAGGCCTATAACCTCGAAATAGATCGCCCAGGTGATCGCCAACCCGTCCACACCGCTGCGACCGGTCGCAGTTGGATCCTGTCCGCCGCGCCAAGGAAGGTCGATCAATGAGCAGTCTGCACAAGTTCAAGGCTTACTTCGGCATGGTTCCCCTCGACGACTACGAGGACGAGTACCTGGACGAGCCGGAACCTGCGCGCAGGCCCGCTCGACCGGCGCGTGACAGTGGACGTGATCCATACCTCGACCGTGACGACCGTGACTTCGTGGAGCCGGCCTTCAGCAAGGCCGCCTACGCTCCCGGCCGCCGGGACGACCTCGACGACGACTTCGACCGGTACGACCCCCCTCGGCACTCGTCCCGGGTCGAACCCGTGGCCGTCCGGTCGGCCCGTCCCAGTGCGAGCGGTGCTGTGCGCGGCAGCACCCGTGGCGCGCTGGCCGTCGACACGCGGTCCGAGCGGGTGGAGAGTCGTCGCGGACCCCTCTTCGACGAAGGGGGCCCGCTGTCCAAGATCACTACGCTGCGGCCCCGCGACTACGGGGAGGCCCGGACCATCGGCGAGCGGTTCCGTGACGGCACCCCCGTCATCATGGACCTCGTCGAGATGAGCAACGCCGACGCCAAGCGCCTCGTCGATTTCGCCGCCGGGCTGGCATTCGCGCTGCGCGGGTCCTTCGACAAGGTGGCCACGAAGGTGTTCTTGCTCTCACCCGCAGACATCGACGTGTCCGCCGAGGAGCGTCGCCGCATCGCGGAAACCGGCTTCTACAGCCAGAAGTAAACCGGGGAGCGGGGGAAACGACCATCGGGATCCGAACGTCCGAAACGGCGCGGGCCGCGGCGGCTGTGGCGAAGAAAGCCCTGGCCACGCGGCTCGTTTTGATCGGCCGGACATTCTCAGGCAGAGTGAAGGTGTGGCCTTGTTCTCGGTGATCTACTTGATACTGTTTGTCTTTTGGCTGCTACTCATCGGCAGAATCATTGTCGAGTTCGTACGGACCTTCGCACGAGACTGGCGGCCAACCGGCGTCGTGGTCGTCATTCTCGAAGCGATTTTTACGGTCACCGATCCACCGGTCAAACTGCTCCGGCGGTTGATCCCCCCGATCAATCTCGGTGGGGTGCGGTTGGATCTATCCATCATGGTCTTGCTGTTCATCGTCTTCATCCTGATGTCGATCGTTCAGGGACAAGCGCGTGCCACGGGTCTGGTGTGACAGAATGGACCCCATTGATCCAGTCTTGTTTCACCGTTACGTAGACTGCGCTGTAACTGAATGCTTGCTAGACCGCCAAATGACGCGTGAAGGGATCCTTCCATGCCGCTGACTCCCGCTGATGTGCACAATGTCGCGTTCAGCAAGCCACCGATCGGTAAGCGGGGCTACAACGAAGACGAAGTCGATGCGTTTCTCGACCTCGTCGAGCAAGAGTTGTCGCGCCTGATCGAGGAGAACGCCGACCTTCGGCAGCGAGTAGGGGAGCTCGACAAGGAGCTCGCCGATGCGAAGAAGGCTCCACGCCCCGCGTCCGCGGCGCAGACTCCCGCTCCCAAGGCGGAGCCGGCTCGCGTCGTCGAGCAGCCCAAGGCTCCCGCGCCGGCACCGGCTCCCGCCGCTGCGGCTGCGGCCGCTCCCGCACAGGGCGCCGACGCTCACATGCAGGCCGCCAAGGTTCTGGGTCTCGCCCAGGAGATGGCGGACCGCCTCACGAGTGACGCGAAGACGGAGTCCGAGCAGCTGCTCGGCAATGCGCGCACCAACTCGGAGCAGCTGGTCAGCGATGCGCGGACCCGTTCCGAGACGATGATCGCGGATGCTCGCCAGAAGTCGGAAGCACTGATCACCGACGCTCAGACCCGTTCCGAGACCCAGCTGCGCCAGGCCAAGGAGAAGGCCGACGCGCTGCAGGCGGACGCGGAGAAGAAGCACACCGAGATCATGGCGACGATCAACCAGCAGCGTTCCGTGCTGGAGGGTCGCATCGAGCAGCTCAAGACGTTCGAGCGCGAATACCGTGTGCGCCTGAAGTCGTACCTGGAGTCGCAGCTCGAGGAACTGGAGCAGCGGGGATCCGCGGTTCCGGTGGACGGCGGTCAGGATTCGTTCGCGCAGGGTGGATCGCAGTCCAATTACAGCCAGTCCTACGCCAAGGGCAATAGCTGACTGAGCGCGCGGTAGTTGCCCAGCCAGCGGCCCGGATAGAGGTTGAGCCGTGCTGGTCGTGACACTCGCTCTTGCAGCGGTGGGGTTCGCTCTCCTGGTGGTGGCTCTCATGACCGGTTCGGTCGTGTGGGCCTGGGGATGCATCGTAGTGTGCGTCGCCGGAGCGGTCCTGCTGCTCGTCAGCGCCCTCGCGGGCAAGAAGGCGGCGGTCGTGCCGGGGCAACCCGCGAGCGGTGTCCCCGGTGAACGCGGTCCCGCACGGGACGCGGACACGGGGCCCGGACCCGACGAGGGCGACTGAGCTGCCGCACGCCGGTGGCGGCTAGACTGCATTCAGCGAATAAATCAGTAACCGAGTTTCGCGGCGACGATCCGGCCATCACCGGGGAGCCTTCGGAAGAACGGCCGGTACGCCGGCTCAGTAGAACCGAACGGGTGGGCCCGTCACAGCCCGGCACCGAGAGGCGCCCTCCGGGGTGCAAGCGGGGTGGTACCGCGGTGGTGACGCAGGAGGCGTCTCCGTCGTCCCCGTGCCGAGTACGTCAGGCACGAGGAGATCGCGGTGACCGACACCAGCAACGTGACCAGCAGCAACGAGTCCTACCCCAAGGTCGACTACGGCGTCTCCCAGGATGCGGGTGTCCGGTTCCCCCAGATCGAGCAGCGTGTGCTGGCCGGCTGGGACGAGGACGACACCTTCCGGGCATCGGTCGCCCAGCGTGACGACGCCCCCGAATTCGTGTTCTACGACGGTCCGCCGTTCGCGAACGGTCTCCCGCACTACGGCCATCTCCTGACGGGGTACGTCAAGGACCTGATCCCGCGGTTCCAGACCATGCGCGGCAACAAGGTCGAGCGCCGATTCGGCTGGGACTGCCACGGACTGCCCGCCGAACTCGAGGCGGAGAAGCAGCTCGGCATCAAGGACAAGTCCGAGATCGACGTCATGGGTCTCGAGAAGTTCAACGAGTACTGCAAGTCCTCCGTGCTGCGGTACACGGACGAGTGGCGCGACTACGTCACCCGTCAGGCCCGGTGGGTCGACTTCGACAACGATTACAAGACCCTGGACCTCGACTTCATGGAGTCGGTCATGTGGGCGTTCAAGGAACTGTTCGACAAGGGCCTGATCTACCAGGGCTTCCGTGTGCTGCCGTACAGCTGGTACGAGCAGACGCCGCTGTCGAACCAGGAGACCCGGCTCGACGACGCGTACAAGATGCGCCAGGATCCCGCCGTCACGGTCGACATGCCGCTGCACGGTGAGGGCCCGCTCGACGGCGCCAACGCGATCATCTGGACCACCACGCCGTGGACGCTGCCGTCCAACCTCGCTGTCGCGGTGCACCCGGACATCGACTACGTCCAGGTGACGGGCGCCGACGGCAAGCGCTACGTGCTCGCCAAGGATCGGCTGGGGCACTATGCCCGCGAACTCGGCGAGGCTCCCGAGGTGCTGTCCGAGCACAAGGGTTCGGACCTCGTCGGGCTCCGTTACGACCCGCCGTTCGACTTCTTCGTCGGTCACGAGAACGCGCACCGCGTCATCTCCGCCGACTATGTCACCACCGAGTCCGGTACCGGAATCGTCCACCTCGCACCGGCTTTCGGTGAAGAGGACATGGAGTACTGCACGGCGAACGGAATCGAGATCGTGCAGCCGCTCGACCCGGGCGGCAAGTTCACGGCGATGGTGCCGCCCTACGAGGGTCTCCAGGTGTTCGACGCGAACCCCGTGATCATCAAGGACCTCAAGGCTGCTGGAAAGTTGCTGCGGCACGAGACGATCGAGCACTCGTACCCGCACAGCTGGCGCAGCGGGCAGCCGCTGATCTACATGGCGGTCCCGTCGTGGTTCGTCGCGGTCACCAAGTTCCGCGACCGCATGGTCGAGTTGAACCAGGACATCACGTGGGTGCCCGAGCACATCCGCGACGGACAGTTCGGCAAGTGGCTCGAGGGCGCCCGCGACTGGAACATCAGCCGCAACCGGTACTGGGGCAGCCCGATTTCGGTGTGGGTGTCCGACGACCCGGCGTACCCGCGCACGGACGTGTACGGCTCGCTCGACGAACTCGAGCGCGACTTCGGGGTGCGGCCGACGGATCTGCACCGGCCGATGATCGACGACCTGGTGCGCCCGAACCCCGACGACCCCACCGGGAAGTCGATGATGCGGCGCGTGCCCGAGGTCCTCGACTGCTGGTTCGAGTCCGGGTCGATGCCGTACGCGCAGGTGCACTACCCGTTCGAGAACCGTGAATGGTTCGACGGTCACTTCCCGGGCGATTTCATCGTCGAGTACAACGGCCAGACCCGCGGCTGGTTCTACACGCTGCACGTGCTGGCGACGGCGCTGTTCGATCGTCCCGCTTTCAAGACCGTTGCGGCCCACGGCATCGTCCTGGGCGAAGACGGACTGAAGATGAGCAAGTCCAAGGGCAACTACCCGGACGTGAAGGAGGTGTTCGAGCGGGACGGTTCGGACGCCATGCGCTGGTTCCTCATGTCCTCGCCGATCCTCCGCGGCGGGAACCTCGTCGTCACCGAACAGGGCATCCGCGAGGGTGTCCGGCAGGCGCTGCTGCCGCTGTGGAACGCGTGGAGCTTCCTGCAGCTGTACGCGCCGACGTCCGGTGAGTGGCGCACGGATTCGACGAACGTCCTGGACCGGTACATCCTCGCGAAGCTGGCCGGAACCCGGGACGCCATCACCGGCGCGCTCGAGACGAACGACATCGCCGGGGCGTGCGACGAACTGCGCACGTTCTGCGACGCGCTGACGAACTGGTATGTGCGGCGGTCGCGTTCGCGCTTCTGGGACGAGGACAAGGACGCCGTCGACACCCTCCACACGGTGCTCGAGGTCGTCACCCGGCTCGCCGCTCCGTTGCTGCCGCTGGTCAGTGAGGTGATCTGGCGGGGGCTCACCGGCGGACGGTCCGTGCATCTCGCGGACTGGCCCGCCCAGGGTGAGCTGCCGGCGGATGCGGAGTTGGTGTCGGCGATGGACGAGGTCCGGTCGGTGTGCTCGACGGTGCTGGGACTGCGCAAGGCCCAGAACCTCCGGGTGCGGCTGCCGCTGCCCGAGGTGACGGTCGCGTCCGACGACGCGGAGCGCCTGCGCCCGTACCTGGGTCTCATCGCCGACGAGGTGAACGTCAAGAAGGTCGACCTCACCACCGACGTGGACGTGCACGGCCGGTTCGAGCTCGTCGTCAACGCCCGCGCCGCGGGGCCGCGCCTGGGCAAGGACGTGCAGACCGTCATCAAGGCCGTGAAGGCCGGTGACTGGTCGGAGAATTCGGACGGAGTCGTCGTCGCGGCGGGGATCGAGTTGCTGCCGGAGGAGTACACGCAGCGGCTGGTCGCCGCCGAGCCGGAGTCGACGGCAGCCCTGCCCGACGGGGCCGGACTGGTCGTCCTGGACTCGGCGGTCACCGAGGAACTGGAAGCCGAGGGGTGGGCGAAGGACCGTATCCGCGAGTTGCAGGACGCGCGGCGCGCCGCCGGGCTCGAGGTGTCCGATCGGATCACCGTCGTCCTCGACGTGCCCGCGGAACGGCGGGACTGGGCGCTCGCGCACCGGGAGCTGATCGCGGGCGAGATCCTCGCCGTCGAGCTGGAACTGGCCGAGGCGCCGGGCGACGCCGTCGAACTCGGTGAGGGTGTGCGGGCGGCGATCGCCAAGGCATGACCTGTCGGACCGGGCGGGTATTTTGCACCAGGTGAGTCGTCGGTGGGTGTTGCACCTCGACATGGACGCGTTCTTCGCGTCGGTCGAGCAGCTCACCCGGCCGACGCTCCGCGGCCGCCCGGTTCTCGTCGGTGGTCTCGGCGGACGCGGTGTCGTCGCCGGGGCCAGCTACGAGGCGCGGGTTTTCGGCGCGCGTTCGGCCATGCCGATGCATCAGGCGCGCAGGCTGGTGGGTCCGGGCGCAGTGGTGCTGCCGCCGCGGGGCCGCCTCTACGGCATGTTGAGCAAGTCCGTGTTCGACGCTCTCCGCGGCCCGATGCCGGTGCTCGAGCAACTGTCGATGGACGAGGCGTTCGGCGAACCCACCGAGCTGGCCGGGGCGGATGCGGCCACGGTGCAACGCTATTGCGAGGGACTGCGCGCCCTGGTGCTCGGGGAGACGGGACTGGTCGCGTCCATCGGCGCCGGGTCGGGCAAGCAGGTGGCCAAGATCGCCTCCGGTCTGGCCAAACCCGACGGGATCACGGTGATCCCGCCGGACGAGCAGCATGCCGTGCTGGACGAGCTTCCGGTGCGGAAGCTGTGGGGCATCGGCCCGGTCGCCGAGGAGAAGCTGAAGCGGCTCGGCATCGAGACCATCGGTGGGTTCGCGCGGACTCCGGAATCGGAGGTGGCATCCATTCTGGGCACCACGGTCGGACCGGGCCTGCACCGGCTGGCGCAGGGCATCGACAATCGGCCGGTCGCCGAACGCGCCGAGTCCAAACAGGTCAGTGCGGAGACGACTTTCGCCACCGACATCGTCACGATGGCGGAGTTGCGGGGTGCCGTCGAGTCGAGCGCGGCGTCCGCGTTCGTGCGCCTGCAAAAGGACGGCCGGGCCGCGCGGACGGTGGTGCTGAAGCTGAAGAAGGCGGACATGAGCATCGTGACGCGGTCGGTCACGCTGCCCTACGCGACCCTCGACCGTCAGATCCTCGTCGCGGCGGCACAGCGGCAGGTGATCGATCCGCTCGAACTCGGGCCGGTACGTCTGGTCGGGGTGGGATTCGCCGGACTGTCGACGGTCCGCCAGGGCTCGCTGTTCCCCGAACTGGACCTGGACGTCCCGGGTTATCAGGAGTCGAAGATCACGGAGGCGGGCCCCGACGACGGCCTCTCCGCGCCCGCTCCCGCACCCGCCCGGGCGATCGACACCCGGTGGCATCCCGGTCTCGACGTGACGCACCCGGACTTCGGCCACGGCTGGGTGCAGGGGGCCGGCCACGGTGTCGTGACCGTCCGATTCGAAACGCGCACAACGGGTCCGGGGAAGGCGCGGACCTTCAAGGAGGACGACGTGCAACTCGAACGGGCCGATGTGGAAGGCTCGCTCGAGTGACCGGACCCACCGCCCGGACGAAGGAGTGGAGACCGGCTCCACGAGAAGGTAGCCTCGGGCGCTGATGCTTACCCTTGGGTAATGTTGGCCCGGGTAGCGATAGATGCTCAGATCGTCCGAGAACGAACACCGAGAATGAAGAGGTTATTGAGTTGAAGCTTCGTAAGATCACGGTTGCCGGAGTAGCAATCGCCGCAGCCCTCACGATGTCCGCGTGTGGCTCCGACGAGAGCGACACGGCGACCAAGACCACGACGACGACTTCCGCAGCTGCCGAGACCTCGGAAGCCATCGAGGTGCCCACCGCGGCCGATCTCAACGCGCTTCTGGTGCAGGGCCTCGATCCGGCCACGCCGCTCGAGGTCAAGTCCGCCATGGTCGAGGGTTCGGAGCAGGATCCGGAGCTCATCAACCAGGTCGCCGCCGCCGCCAAGGCCAACAACGCGGAGGTCACCGTTCTCGACCCGGTCATCGACAACGGTGACGGCACCGCCAGCGGCCAGCTGCAGCTGACCGTCAACGGCCAGGTCCAGCAGGGTGGCGTTCCGGCCATCTTCGTTCCCGGCGAGAACGGAACGTGGAAGCTGTCGAAGATCACCGCATGCCAGATCGTGTCGCTCGCGCAGCTGACGTCGCCTGCATGCCCCGCCTGATTCCAGGCCGAACCGCGCGGTCCTGACGGATCGCCGCGTTCTCGCACCGATGCCGGTGTCCCCTCGGGGACACCGGCATCGGTCGTTCGTGGCCGGTCGGTTCAGCCGGCAGGGGCGGGCGCGAGCTTCGATACGGCGGTGCTCGTCAGGTCGTCGAAGACGCCGGCGTCGATCGGGTCCTGGCCCGTCGCGACCAGTTGGGTGACGGTGCTCCCGACGACGACCACCACCACGTCCGAGACCAGACTGACGCCCTCGCTGGTGGTGACGAGCCGAAACGCCACCGACGCGTCACCGGCGGGCTGCTGCTCGCGGCCGCCGACCCGGTACTGCACCTGCACGCCGTCGGCGTCCGTGCCGGTGTACTCGGTGCATCCCGCCAGCCGGTCCTGCACCGCCGCGAAGGCCTGGGATGCGTCGGCACCGGTGCCGTAGCTCGCCGCGTCCTGGTCGATGGTGGCGAAGTCCGGGCCGGTGAACCAGCCGGACGCCGACGCCACCGCGCCCGCACGCTGATCCGCGACGGGCGACAGCACCGCGCCGCATTCCGTGGGATCCGTGCTCGACTTGTCGGAGTCCGCCGACTCCGACGCCGGAGGCAGCCCCAGATCGTCCTCGGGGTCGGGCACGGGGGTGAATCCGACGGGAAGGTCGCCGACGTCGAGGAGCGCCGCCTTCAGTGCGGCCGGATCGGCGAACGGTGTGCCCGCCGCGTCCGGTGCTGCGGTCACCGCCGGTCCGAGCGGCGCAAGTGAGGCGGTGCCGCCGGCGTCGCCGGACGCGTTCGACGAGCACGCCGACAGCGCGAGCACGGCGAACAGGGAGCAGGAGGCGGCGACGGGTCCGCGGCGCATCAGGAACCCCACCGGACCGAGTTCGACGTGGTCTGGTGCAAGCGGGTGGCGCCGTCGGGGTCGCTGTACTCCTGGTCGCCGCCCACGGTCACCGTCCCGGCGACGGGCAGCGGCAGGCCGAGGTCGACGGTCATGGTGCCCGAACCGTGCATCACGTACTGGTCGACGTTCAGCGTGCCTGCCTCCCCGGGCAGCTCCCACACGGGGGACTTCGGCTTCTGGTCGATCGTGTAGTCGACGGTGAGGCGGTTGCCGTCCCGGGCGGTCAGGGTGGCCACGGTGGTCTGGTCGAGGGCGATGCCGCTCATCACCTGCTGTCGGATCGTCCACTGCGCGCCCACACCGACGGGCTCCGCCGGAAACGGGACCGTGCGATACACGGCCTGGTAGAACGCCTGCTCGATCGCGGAGCGCGCGATGTCCTGGGCTTCGGCGTCCGGACGCAGTCGCAGCGCGGTGATCGCACCGGTGGGGTCGACCGTGAAGCCGGCGCCCGAACCGGCGCTGGCTTCGAGCGCGCTGCCGAGGCGGTCGTCGGGGCTGGTGACGTCACCGAGCGTGAGGTCGACGGTGGTGCCGCCGTCCGTGTCGTCGGTGGCCTGCCCGACGGCGGCGGTGAGGGGGAGTGTGATCTCGGGTGAGGAGAAGTCCTGGGCGGGCTGGTCGTCGATCTGCTGGAACACCTGCGCGCCGGTGGTCAACTGCACCTGCTGCGTGACCCCCACCGGCGGTCTGCGCTGGATCACCTCGCGCGGCTCCTCGCCGGGCTGGATCAGTTCGACGGTGGTCGCGGAGATCGGGACGGTCACTTCGGCGGGAGTGGACGTGGACCCTGCGGGGTTCGACTCCGAGGGGTCGCCGTCACCTCCGCACCCGGCGGTCAGGGCGACCAGGGAGAGGGTTGCGGCGAGTAGGCAGAATCCGGGTCGCAGAGCTTTCGAGAACAGTGGCACGCCCCCAGGTTAGTGCGCGCGGGAGCGCGTGAACGGAGGCTTGCCTCCGTAGTGGATGATGAACGGGTGAGTCAAGACCCCACGGCAGAGAACGAGACCGACGCAGAAGACCGAAACGACGGTGACACGTCCGGCACCGCAGCGCCCCGGCCGGTGAAGCATCAGCGCAGGCTGCTCCTGTTCGTGATCGCCGGTGCCGTCCTGGCGACGGACCTGCTGACGAAGATCCTCGCCGTCGCCAACATCGAGCCCGGCCGGCCGGTCTGGCTGATCGGGGACATCGTCTCGCTGCGGCTCGTGCGCAACCCGGGTGCGGCGTTCTCCATGGCCACCGGCATGACGTGGCTGCTCACGCTCGTCGCCGTGGGTGTGGTGATCGGCGTCGTCCGCATCGGCCGCACGCTGCGGTCGCCGTGGTGGGCGCTCGGTCTGGGGCTGGTACTCGGGGGCGCCCTCGGCAACCTCGTCGACCGGTTCTTCCGGGCGCCGGGAGTGATGCAGGGTCACGTCGTCGATTTCGTGTCCGTCGGCTGGTGGCCGGTGTTCAACGTGGCAGATTCCGGCATCGTGTGCGGTGCGATCCTGCTCGTCGTGCTCACACTCATAGGGCTGGAACCGGACGGAACACGTAAGGGGGTAGAGAAGTGAGGGAAACACGGTCGATGCCGGTCCCGGACGGGCTCGAATCGATGAGGGTCGACGCCGGCCTCGCTCGACTGCTCGGTCTGTCGCGCACCGCGGTGGCTCAGCTCACCGAGGAAGGTTCGGTGCTCGTCGACGGCGCACCCGTCG
>NZ_LTCZ01000149.1:0-14721 GCF_001583455.1 Rhodococcus sp. LB1
TCCGGGTGGATGACGGGGCGCTGGTGCGAGTGGGGTCAGGCCTGCAGGCCGGCCTCGATCTCGAGGGTGATGGTGATCTTGTCGCCGACGACGGCTCCGCCGCCTTCGAGGGGCATGTCGATGGTGATGCCGAAGTCCTTGCGGTTGACGACGGTGGTGGCTTCGAAGCCGGCGACCGGTCCGTTGCCCATGCCGGGGTTGACGCCGTTGAACTCGAGGGCGAGCTCGACGGGGCGGGTGACGCCGTGGAGGGTGAATTCGCCTTCGACCACGTAGTCGTCGCCCTTGGCGCGGACGGCGGTGGAGGTGAAGGTGGCGGTGGGGTACTGCTCGGCGTCGAAGAAGTCGGCGGACTTGATGTGGGCGTCGCGGTCGGTGTTCTTGGTGTCGATGGACGCGACCTGGATTTCGGCGGTGACGGCGGCGGTGCCGTCCTCGGCGACGGTGATCGCGCCGGTGAAGTCGTTGAAGGTGCCGCGGACCTTGCTGACCATGAGGTGGCGGACGGAGAAGCCGACGGTGGAGTGGACGGTGTCGATGGCCCAGGTTCCGGCGGTGAGGTTGGGCAGGGTGGCGGTGGCGGTGGTCATGAAAACTCCTTGGGCTGTCGAACGGTCACTCGAAATCGAGGTAATTGAATCTGCAACTACTACGTTATGCCGAAGTCGTTGCAATGTCAACTAAATTCCGCGAAATGCAGGTGAACTGCGGTGTTACTGCTTCGGCCGGACCGGATGGCGGCTGACGATGGAGATCCGGTTGAAGGCATTCATGGTGACGGCGATCCAGCTCACCGTGGAGATCTCCTGCTCGGAGAGGAATCGCCGCGCGAAGGCGTAGTCGGTCTCCTGGGTATGCGCGTCCGGGAGGGTGGTGATCGATTCGGCCAAGGTGAGCGCCGCGACCTCACGTTCGGAGAACAGCGTCGTCTCCCGCCAGGCAGGCAGAACCGCAAGGCGCTGCTGGGTCTCGCCGGCCGCGAGCGCCGCGGCGACGTGAACGTCCAGGCAGTACGCGCAGCGGTTGATCTGGGAGACGCGCACGTTGATCAACTCGACGAACCGCCGGTCCATGCCGGCCTCGGTGGTCGCGTGCCGGATGGCCTTGGCGACGCCGATCTGCGCCTGATAGACCGCCGGACTCTGCTTGTCGATGTGAACGTAGTCGTTCTCCGCTGACGTGCTGCTCATGGCCGACCTTTCCGAACTCAGGGGTGTTCCAGCAGGTGGGTGCGCATTTCGGCGAAGTCGTGGCCGAGGATGCCGACGTCGCGGGGGCTGAGTAGGTCGAACATGTTGCGGCGCACCTCCGCGACATGTCCGGGGCTGGCGGCGGCGAGCTTCTCGGCGCCGGCGTCGGTCAGCTCGGCCAATGTTCCCCGCTTGTCGTCTTCGCATTCGACGCGCCGCACCCATCCGGTGTCGACCAGCCGGCTGATGGCCCGGGTGACGCCGCTGCGAGTGGTGGTGACCGCGTCGGCGAGTTCACGCATCCGTAGTTGTCGCTGCGGCGCCTCCGACAGCACGACGAGCAGTTCGAAGTCCGTGAACGAGATGCCGGCGTCTCGGGTGAGCTGCCGGTCGAGTGCCTGCAGGAGGAGGCGTGTGGCGTCCAGGTAGGCACGCCAGGTGTTCTGTTCTTCGGCGCTGAGCCATCGGGTCGGTTCCACGGCACCAGCATAGCCCAAGTAGTTGACAACGCAACGAGTTGTTGTAGTCTGAATTTAGTTGAAAGCGCAATTACTGCGCTCCGCGGAGAGGGGCAGGGCAATGAGCACCACAGACGAGCAGGAGCGTTCGCAGAGGTTCGCGGAGCAACGCGACCGGATCCGCGCCGAGCATCTGAAGCCGGTGGCGTCGAGGCCCGCGTCCTCGGCCCGCGGCCTCCATCACACCGCGCTGATCAGCAGTGACGTCGAGCGCACGGTCCGGTTCTATCAGGACCTGCTCGAGTTTCCGCTCACCGAGCTGATCGAGAACCGGGACTACGCCGGGTCTTCGCATTTCTTCTTCGATATCGGCAACGGCAACCTGCTGGCATTCTTCGACTTCCCGGGCCTCGACATCGGCCCGTACCAGGAAGTGCTCGGCGGACTCCACCACATCGCGATCAGCGTCGAACCCGGCCGGTGGGACCACCTGCGCACGAAACTGATCGACGCCGGCGTCGAACTCGTCGAACACAGTGAGGTGTCGATGTACTTCCGCGACCCCGACGGTGCCCGCCTCGAACTCATCGCCGACCCGCTCGGCGAAATGTACGGCTCACACGTTCTCTGAGGACCCTGACTCTGGGAACCCCTGCTCTGAGAAACCTGGAAAGGATTCGCTCATGACTGCCGCCATCGCCCCGCCCCGCCTCGACGTCCGACGAGCCGACGACCGGTTCAAGACCAACGCCGGCTGGCTGGATTCCAAGCACTCCTTCTCGTTCAGCCGCCACTACGACCCGGCCAACACCCATCACGGGGTGCTGATGGTCAACAACGACGACATCGTCGTCCCGGGTCAGGGCTTCGACACCCACCCCCACCAGGACATGGAGATCGTCACCTGGGTGCTCCAGGGTTCACTCGTGCATCAGGATTCGATGGGCCACTCCGGCGTCATCTACCCGGGACTGGCCCAGCGCATGAGCGCGGGAACCGGAATCCTGCACTCCGAGAAGAACGACTCGTGGCGACTGGACGGCGTCACCGGTGAGCATGCCGACAAGCACACCGATCCGGTCCATTTCATTCAGATGTGGGTCGTGCCCGACGAAGCCGGCATCACACCCGGTTACGAGCAACTCGAAATCGACCACGAGTTGCTCGCCGGTGGACTGGTCCCTGTCGCATCGGGCATGCCGGACTACGCCGACCACTCGGCGATCCGGATCAAGAACAAGTACGCGGCAATGCATGTAGCACGACTGCAGCCCGGGCAGGCGCCGGTCACCCTGCCCGACGCACCGTTCCTCCACGTGTTCGTCGCGCGCGGCGAAGCGTCGATGGAAGGCGTCGGCATCCTCGCCGAGGGTGACGCCGTCCGGCTCAGCGGTGGCGGCGGCCAACAGGTGACCACCGACACCGGCGCCGAGATCATCGTGTGGGAGATGCACGCGACGATCGCTGCATGACGCGAGTCGCGGGGCAGGCGCGGGTGTAGGTTCCGGACCGGAGGAGTTCCACGGTGTCTCCCAGGCGGAGTTCGCATTCGCTGCCTGCCGGCACGGTCAGGCTCAGGGTGAACACGTCGTCGGTGATCGTCCAGCGCACCGCGATGTTTCCGTAGGGGCTGCAGTGCTCGGCGTGGGCGGCGTTGATGTCCCCGCCGGGACGCGGATCGACGATGAATCGGCGATAGCCGACGGTGTCGGGGCCAGTGGTCTCGGCCGGGCGCAGCCCGGCGACGAACTGGTGCAGAAACGAGATGACCGCGCCCTTGGCGTAGTGATTCAGTGAGGCGGTGGCGCGGCCGTTCTCGTCGACTCCGTCCCAACGCTCCCAGATGGTGGTGGCGCCGCGGTCGATCATCTCCATCCAGGACGGATTGCCGGTGGACAGCAGTACCCGGTAGGCGGTGTCGAGGTGCCCGTTGCGCGCAAGTGCGGGCAGCAGCATTCCGGTGGCCAGGAAACCGGTGCCGAGGTGATAGTCGTTGTCGGCGAGCAACTGTGCGAGTTCGTCGGCGAACCGCCGGCGACCCTCGGCCGGGACGAGGTCGAACTCCAGGGCGCGAACATAGTTCGCCTGGGTCGGGTGGGTCAGAGTGCCCTCGGGCGTGATGAATTCGCGTTGCCAGGCGTGGACGGCTCCCGCGGCGATCGCGGTATACCGGCACGCATCCCGGTCGCAGCCGAGTACACCGGCGATCTGCGCGAGCAGTCCGGCCGACCGCGCGAGGTACGCGGTGGCGACCACACTGTGATCGCGGGCGGGATCGGGGCCGGGAATCTCGTCGGGCTCGAGCCATTCTCCCCAGTGAAAACCGGTGTCCCACAGATATTCTTCGTGAGGGTCCGGCACGGGACGCGCACGCGCGCGGTCGGGATGCCGGCGGTCCCGGGCCGCGCCGGCGGCCAGCTCGACCCACCGGGTCATGGAATCGTACTGGCGTTCCAGGACTTCGACGTCGCCGTCCAGTCGCCACAGCTGCCACGGGACGATGACGGCCGCGTCGCCCCACCCGGCCGAGCCGTTGGCGATGTCGGCGAAATGGTTGCCCGACGGCTGATTGCCTGCCGGGTTGGGCACGATGTTGGGTACCGTGCCGTCCGGCCACTGGTCGGCGGCGAGATCACGCAGCCATTTGTCGCTGAACCCCGCGACATCGTGTGTGAAGGCGGCCGTTTCGACATAGATCTGCCAGTCGCCGGTGAAGCCCGACCGCTCGCGCTGGGGGCAATCGGTGGGGACGTCACAGGCGTTGCCGCGGAAACTCCACACCGCGGCGGCATGCAGTTTCTCGAGACGATCGTTGTCGCACCCGAAACTCCCCACCTGTTCCAGGTCGGTGTGCACGACGGCGGCGGTGATCGTGCCGGGCCCTGGATTCTTCTCGAGCCCGTCGATCTGGACATAGCGGAACCCGTGAGTGGTGTGCCGCGGTTCGAATGCCTCGCCGGGGTGCCCGGACGACACGACGTGGTCGACCTGACCGGCGGGCAAACTGGTGCCGGTGGCGAATTCGAAGGCGCGCAGGTGATCCGTGTCGACGCTTCCGTCGACTGCCAGAGCCTCTCCGTGGGTGAGGGTCACGTGGGTGCCGGCCGGGCCGAGGTCGGCCGCGGTCACCCAGCCGCTGATGTTCTGCCCGAAATCGACGACGTACGTTCCCGGTCGGGGCTCGGTGACGGCCACCGCCGCCAGGGTTTCGATCCGGCGCACCGGGGGTGCCACGCCGGTCGTCAACCGGGAACGATCGTCGTAGAGGCCACCGCGAGCGACCACGGCGGGGTGGTGTACCTCGTCGGCGGCCACCCGGCGCAGATCCACCCGCTGGCCGTCCATCAGGTCGGCGGCGTCGATCTCACTCGGTGCGCTCGTCCAGCCGTCGCCGGTGCCGAAGCGTTCCGACGTTCCGTCCGCATACCGGACGTGCAGTTCCGCGAGCGCGGCCACCCGATCCCCGAAACCGTCGCCGTGGCGCTCGAACCCGTGCCGGCCACGGAACCACCCGTCGCTCAGCAGGATTCCCAGGTCGTTGTGTTCCGGGTGCAGCAGGTCGGTGACGTCGACGTGCTGCACCTGCAAATGTGATCGGTAGGAGGTGAAGCCGGGGGTCAGCTCGTGATCACCGACCCGGACATCGTTGACGAAGAACTCGTAGATGCCGTGAGCGGTCGCGAACAGCGAGGCGTGGGCGATCTCCGCCCGCGGTCGCCAGGAGGCGCACAACCGGTATGCGGGACGGTGACCGAGCGGGGGAACGTCCGGCTCGTACGGTTCGATCCAGTCGGCCGCGAGGTCGCCGCCGTGCAGGAGACCGGTGACCCACGGAGCGGGCTCGGACCAGTCGCTCGGTCCGAGATCCGTCCAGCACCGCACCTGCCAGGTGCGTTCCTCGCCTGCGGTCGGCACCGGATGCGTTGCGGTCCAAGGTCGTACGAGGACGTGGTCGCGGCCCTCGATGATCTCGGTGGTGAACAGGGTGCTCGACGTACGGTCGGAGGCGCCCGCCACCCGGACCTGGTACGCCAGCTGACCTGTGCTTCCGGTAGGCAGCCGCCAGGACAGTCGCGGGTGGGCCGTGCCGCAGGGTTCCCCGGGCCGCAGATGTTCGAGACGCAGGTGTGTCGGTGTCGTCATCGGATCGACCGCACGAAGAGAACGGCTGCACCGGCGACAGCGGCGCAGGCCGCCAGGATGCAGAACAGAAGCGCATAGTTGTTGCCGGTGAGCGGGAGGAGCACGGCCCCGATGAGCGGGACGACGGCGTAGGGGAGTGTGGCCGCCACCTGGTACACACTCATCGCCTTGGCCGTCTGCCGGACGTCGGGCACGACCGCGGCGGCGATCGCGATGTCGACCGTGAGATAGCACGCCTGACCGATCGTGAAGGCGACGAAGGCCAGCAGGAATCCGCTGACGTGCGGGTTCACGGCCAGGTACACCAGCGCACCGCCGGTGAGGAACGACGCGACGGCCACGAACGCCTTGCGCCGGCCCAGCTTGTCGGAGAGGAATCCGGCGAGCAGGAACGACACGATCGAAATGGGCGTGGTGACGGCGGTGGCGTGGGCGTATTCGGCGGCCGCGTCCGTGATGCTCAGCCCGGCCGCGTCGACCAGGAAGTAGGTCGCGTAGGTGGTGAGCCCGACCATCGCGAGCCCGAACAGAAACCGGCTGATCCAGTTGAGCGCGAAGTCCGCATGCCGGATCGGGTTTATCCAGTAGCTCGACGCGAACTCGCGAAAACTGTAGGGCCGCAGCGTGGCCGGGTCCACGCCGGCGTCGGCGCCGCGGATGACCACCGCGACCACGGCCAGGCACACGACGGCGGCAATGCCGGGAATGATCATCATCGGCACCGGGTGGTCGGCGAGACGACTCCCGAGAGTGACGCCGGCGAGGACGGCGAACGCCGTGACGAAGCCGATCATGCCCGACAGCCGGGCGCGCAGATGGTCGGGGACGAAGTCGGGGATGAGCGCGACGAACCCGGCCAGCGCCGCGGAGTACCCCAGTTGCGCGAGTGCCCAGCCCGCGGCGATCGCCGCGACGTTCGTCGCCAGCGCGATCACGGTGAGACCGGCCAACGCGACGAGAGCGCCGCCGATCAGCCACGGCGTGCGTCTTCCGAGCCGGCTGGTCGTGCGATCGGACAGGGAGCCGAACAGCGGTATCGAGGCGAGCGCGACGAGGGCGCCGATCAGCACGACCGTCGACAACCCGAGCGTCTTGCCTTCGGCGTCCACGCCGAAGATGCGGATCGACAGCGTGATGATCGTCGGGGTCAGGCTGCCGAAGTACACCCCGAACGCGCCGACGACCAGTGCGGGGACGACGTAGCGGGGACCCGGCGCGGTGACCGCGGACGGGTGGCCGAGGTGTGCGGGGGACGGGTGTGTGGAGCGAACGGTAGCCATCGGCGTTCCGCCTTCCGTGAAGTGAAGATCCGCGCGGCGAGGTGGGGCGCAGCGGACGTCGCAGTGTGATGCACAGCACCGTACACGAAAACCGGGTGTATCCGGTTTTCAATTCGAGAATCGTGCTGTCGTATCGTGGCGACATGGGAAAACGGGCGCGTGGCAGCTACTCGGTGGGCATCGAGCGGCGCACGCGAATCGTGGAAGCGGCCGCGGGGCGATTCTCGGCGGAGGGGTACCACGCGACCACCATGACCAGCATCGCCGCCGACGCGGGGATCAGCGACAGCGGTCTGCTGCACCACTTTCCGACGAAGAAGCACCTGCTTCTGGCTGTTGCGCAGTACCGCCTCGACACGTCGGCGGAGTGGTGGGACACCCTCCCCGCCGAGGCGTCGGGTCTGGCGACTCTGGATGCGATGGTCGACGCGGCGCGGCGACTCGTCGGACAGCCGGGTCTCATCGAACTGTTCGTGCTGGTGAGCGCGGAGGCGGCCGATCCGAGCAGTCCCGCTCACACCGTCTTCGCGCAGCGCTACGACGGCGCCGTCGAGGCCCTCGCGGATCGCCTGCGCCAGGGGGTGCACCGAGACGGGCTGCCGGCATCGCTGGACTACCCGGCGCTCGCGCGCGAATGCATTGCGGTGAGCGACGGCCTGCAGTTGCAGTGGGTGCTCAGCGACGGGGCCGTCGACATCGTCGAGGGTGTCCGCGGACATGCCGCCCGGCTGACCGCCGCGCTGACCGGCGCGACGGAGGAAGAATCCGGGTCTTCCGTTCGGGTTGCCGAAGCTGCTACTGTGCCCGACAGGCAGTGACCTAAGGAAGGGCCTTATAACCGCGCAAGCGGCGACCCAGGCCCGGGTCCTGCATCCGAAGGAGTTCAGTCCCTTGGACACGGCTTCGACCGTCGTCCGCCGATCCACCGTCGAGTACGCCCCCGATCTGCTACTCGATCTCGTCCGTCCCGCCGAAGCAGAGCATCCCTTGCCTGCGATCGTGTGGGTGCACGGAGGTGGTTGGCGGCTTCAAGACCGCACTGCATGCCCAGATCTGGTGCAACACTTCGCAGGACACGGCTATGTCATGGTCAGCATCGACTACCGGCTCGCGCCCGAGACCTGCCACCCCGGCCAGCTCTTCGATGTCCGGCGGGCGGTGCGCTGGCTGCGCGCCAACGCCGCGGACCACGGCATCGATCCCGACCGGATCGGTGTGTGGGGGTCGTCCGCCGGTGGGCACCTCGCGGCATTGACCGGAGTGCACTCGGGCGCAACACGATTGCCCGGGGAAGAACCCGCGACCGTCGACAGCTCGGTGCAGGCCGTCGTCGACGGTTACGGGCCCGCCGACCTGCCCGGCCTCGTCGATCTCTCCACGGAACGGGCACCGGGGGAGGACCATTCCCCGGAGGCGTCGTTGCTCGGCGGCGCGATCCGCGACCGACCGGACGCGGCGCGATCCGCGAGCCCCGCCCTGCAGGTGGCGCCCGGAGCACCGCCGTTTCTGGTCATGCACGGTCTCGGCGACAACCTGGTGCCGTTCACACAGAGCGTGGCGTTGTACGACGCGCTCGTCGCTCACGGCAACGACGCCATTCTCTACCTGATCGAGGGATTCGGGCACGGGTTCTTCAACCCGGGCCACGTCCTCGAGCTCGGCCCCGACCAGACCCTCGACCAAGGCCATCTCGAACGAGATCCGCAGGCACCGGCATCGACCCGCGCGGTGACCGACTTCGGTCGCGCACTGACCGAGAGGTACCCCTCCGCCTCGTTCGCCGCGGTCGAAGCCTTCTTCTCGCACACACTGAAACCAGGAACACGCACCCCATGACTACTTTCGACATTCCGGTCCTCGACGAGGTCCACGCTGCCGCTCCGCAACTCGACACCCTCCCCGGCCGCTGCGTGCCCTACGCCATGGCTGCCGGTGAAGGTGAACGCCACGAACTCGGCGGGCAACTGATCACCGTCATCGCGCGGCCGGAAGACACCGGCGGGCAGTTCGGGGCCGCGTATGTGTACGGCGGCAAGGGAACCGAGACGCCGTTCCTCGCCCACGATCGCGAGCACCGCTTCCTGTACGTCACCGACGGACGGCTGCAGGTCTGGTTGCCGGGCGAATCGCACGTGCTCGTCCCCGGCGACTCGGTCACCGTCCCGGCCGGGACGCCGTACGCCTACCGCATGCTGGCGCACCGGACACGGTTCCTGAGCTGGCTCACCGTCGGCGACGGGCACCGGTGGTCGCAGGCCACCGGCCAGGCCACCCAGTCGCACGTCTTCGACGCCGAGACGGCGCCGATGTCGGACGCGCGGCAGTCCGAACTCGCGGACCGGTTCGGTGTCCGGTTCCACGATCTCGCGAAGACGGACCTGCCTGCGGTGACCGGCACGGCGTTGCCCGCCGCGGAGTCCCCCTACGTGCTGCAGGCAGGCGAAGGCGACCGCTGGGCGAGTCTCGATCAGCTGAACACGTACCTCGCCCGGCCCCGGAACACCGGCGGAACGTATTTCGCGATGCACACCATGGGCGGGAAGAGTTCGTACATTCCCCGGCACTTCCATCGCGAGCACACCGAGAACTTCTTCTGCATCGAGGGGCGAATTCTCTTGCACGCCAACGGCCGGGAGATCATGCTGACCAAGGGTGATTTCCTCCATGCGCCGGCCGGGACGATTCACAGTTTCGCGTTCGACAGCCACGACACGCAGATGCTCGGCCTGCTGACCACCGGCGTGTTCGAGAAGTTCTTCGAGTACATGAACGTCCCGACGGACGCGCACGTGCACACCGAGGGGGGCGACATGCAGTTCCCGGCCGAAGGGTTCGCACGGGCGCGTGCCGAGCTGGACCTCGAGGTCGTCGGCCCGCCGCCGGCACGAGGCGACGATCGGTGAGACCTGCCCGGCGCGCACACCGCCGGAGCGGCTGAGCTCTACACTCGAGCCATGGCGATCCAGAGCACCGTCACCCGGGCAGAGTCCCTGGTCGCCCACATCCAGGACCGTATCGCCGCGGGTGAACTCGCGCCCGGTGATCGGGTGGGCACCCGCAAGGAACTCCAGGCGGAGTCGGGGATGGCCCGCGGTACGGTCATCGAGGCCGTCCGGCTCCTGCAGGATCGGGGAGTCATCACCGTCCGGCCCGGGCCCGGCGGTGGCCTGTTCGTCGCCGAACCGTCCTCGGTGGTCCGGCTCGGCCGCACCCTGCTGACCGTCGAGGGCGACGCGGCGGGAGTCGCCGACGCCATCGCCGTCCGGGAAGAACTGGAACCCCTTGTGACGGAACTGGCCGCCCGGCACCGGACCGATGCCGACGTCGCCGACCTGCGGCAGGTGATGACCGTTCTCGAGGATTCGGCCGGCGACCCCGAGGCGTTCATCCGTGCCGTGTGGGATCTGCATCGCCGGATCGTGGCGATCGGCCCCAACCAGGTGTTGCGCGAAACCTATCTGAGCCTCGAAACCTACGTCGAGCAGCACGCGACGCGAGCGAGCCGCGAACGAAGCGCCACCAACAGCGAGTATTTCGCGCGACGGATCGACGTGCACCGCGCGCTGGTCGATGCCATCGAGTCCGGCGACCCGGCCCGTGCCCGCGCGGCCGCTCAGGCGCACGCTCACTGAGCAATCGCTTCTCGCAGCCCTTTCTCGAATGCAGTGCTTGACAGAGGGCAGTGGTCTGTGGCTACCATCACACATAACGGTTATAACCGTTTATTGGAGGAGTTGATCCTCCCCCCACTGACCAGGAGTGTTCCGCATGAATTTCTCCACGTCCTCGCCCGGCGGCCGCGGCAGAGTGCTCGTGCCCGTCCTCTGCTGGGCTGCCCTCCTGAGCGACGGATACGACCTGTTCGTCTACGGCGCCACCCTGCCCGCCCTGATCGGACACGCCCCCTGGTTCATCACCGCGGGGGCGGCAGGCACCGTGGGCAGCGCCGCCCTGGTCGGCGTCCTCGTCGGCTCGCTGACGGCCGGGACGCTCACCGACATCCTGGGCCGTCGCCGCCTGTTCCTCGCGTGCCTGACGCTCTTCTCGACGGCAACCCTGGTCACCGCGATCGCCCCCACCTTCGAGATCTTCGCCGCCACCCGGTTGGTGGCCGGCCTGGGGATCGGCGGGTTGATGCCCACCGCCATCGCGATGGCGGCGGAGTTCGCATCCCCGGCCTGCCGGTCCCGGATCCTCGGCATGGTGCTCACCGGACCGGCGTTCGGCGGCGTCCTCGCGTCGACCGCATCCCTGCTGCTGCTCGAAGAGTTCGGCTTCCGCCCCGTCTACGCACTCGGTGCGGTTCCGCTGATCACGTTGCTGCCGTTGGCGTTCGCGTTTCTACCGGAGTCGAGGGCGTTCGTCGCCGGACGATCCTCCGAGGACCGGGCGTCGAAGTCGCCGGTCGCCAAGCTGTTCGGTAACGGGATGGGGCGGGCGACGGTCGGCATCTGGTTCGTCGCAATCTGCAGCATGCTCACCATGTTCGGCGTGACCACCTGGTTGCCGCAGATCATGCGCAATGCCGGCTACCCGATCGGTTCGGCGGTGACGTTCCTCCTCGTCTACAGCGCCGGCGCCATCGTCGGGACGCTGCTCGCCTCCGTGCTGGCCGAACGGTTCGGGCCCAAACCGCTGGTCCTGACCGGGTTCTCCACGGCCGCAGTCTCTCTCGCGCTACTGGGCACGCACCCGCCGACCGCCGTCCTGATGCTGCTGGTGGCGCTGGCCGGATTCGGCGGCCTCGGCACCCAGAACATGCTCAACGATCACATCGCGACGTTCTACCCCGCCCGGTTCAGGGCAACCGGACTCGGATGGGCGCTCGGAATCGGACGGGCGGGCGCGATCGCGGGCCCGACGTACGGCGCGTTCTTCGTCGCCGGTGGCGGTGCCGTCATCGTCAGCTCACTGGCGTTCGCCGTGCCCGCGCTGATCGGCGGAGTCGTGATGGCGACCCTCCCGCGACGCCCCCGCACCACCCCCGCCGATGCGGACAACCACCTCGAAGCGGCCACCCCGCGCAGCACCGAAGTTTCCCGCTAGAACTCGCCACCGAAGGGTGGCGGACGAAAAGGATGAAATAGATGAAGATTGTCGGCTATCGCAAGAAGGATCAGGACGCCGTGACCGTGGGTGTTCTCCGGGACGGCTTCGTTCGACCGCTCGCCTCACTCGAGGAATTCTGGAGCGACGCCGCCGGCTGGGTCGCGCAGGCGGAACACCTCGAGTCGCCCGAGATCGACGTCACGCTCGTGAGCGTGGTGCCGCCGGTGCCCGACTCCGCCCGCGTCATCTGCGTCGGCCTCAACTACAAGGCCCACGCCGCGGAGGGCGGCTTCACCCCGCCGCCCTACCCGACGCTGTTCGGGCGGTGGACCCCGTCGCTGAGCGTCGACGGAGCCCCGACGCCGGTGCCGGCAAACGAGGCGGGCCTGGACTGGGAGGGTGAGGTGGCCGCGTTCATCGGCACCCGGCTCGAAAGCGTCGACGCGGCCACCGGCCAGGCCGGGGTGCTCGGCTACGCCTGCTTCAACGACCTCACCGCCCGCAAGGCGCAGAAGCTGACCGCGCAATGGACGCTCGGCAAGAACGGCGACCGGTCCGGCCCCCTGGGCCCGCTGGTTCCCGCCGGCGAGGTCGGGGATCTGTCCGACGGTCTGCGGGTGCAGACCCGCGTCAACGGAACGGTCGTGCAGGACGGAAACACCCGTGACCTGATCTTCTCGGTCGGCGAGATCATCGCCCTCATCAGCGAGACGTTCACCCTGCACCCCGGAGACATCATCGCCACCGGCACCCCGGAGGGCGTCGGCTACGTGCGGAACCCACCGTGGCTGCTCGGGCCCGGCGATATCGTCGAGGTGGAGATCGACAAGCTCGGCGTCCTGCGGACCCCGATCGTCGATGCCAGCGGAAGGAAGGGCGCATGACCGACGTCGCGTCCGGTGTCGACCGGACACCGGTACTGATCGCCGGTGGCGGGCCGTCCGGGCTCGCGGCCGCGCTCGAGCTGGCCCACCACGGGGTGGCAAGCCTGGTCGTCGAACCGAGGGTCGACGTCGACGCCGAACGCCCCCGCGCGAAGACCACCAACGCCCGCACCATGACGCACCTGCGGCGGTGGGGACTGGCCGACGAGGTGCGTGCCGCGTCGCCTCTTCCCGTCGAGTGGGCGCAGGACATCGTGTTCTGCTCGACGCTCCTGGGCCACGAGATCACCCGGTTCGAGAACGGCTTCCAGCTCGATGTCGCCACCCCGACCCTGGCGCCCGAGCGCGGCCAGCAGGCACCGCAACCCGTCGTGGAAACCGTGCTGCGGGATGCGGTGCAGCGCAGCGAGCTCGCCACCCTGCAACTCGGTGCCCGAGTCACGTCGCTCGAGGAACTCGCCGACGGCACCGTCCGTGCCACCGTCGAAGGATCGGGACCGACGCGAACGGTCGTGGCGGACTACGTCCTCGGGTGCGACGGCGGCGCGAGCATCGTGCGCGAGTCCATCGGTGCCCGGTTCGAGGGCACGTCCGGCGAGCGCCCCAACCTCAGCATCCTGTTCCGTGCGCCGGGCCTGGCCGAGCGGGTGCCGTTCGAGGGCGCCGTCCACCAGTGGGTGATGGCGCCCGGGGCGGCGGGCATCGTGGGCCGGCTCGACCTGTCGGACACCTGGTGGGCGATCGTGCAGGGTGTCGACGTCCGGGACGAGGAGGTCGACGCCACCGCGCTCGTGCACAGCCTCATCGGAGAGCCGGTCCCGGTCGAGATCATCGCCACCGACCCGTGGGTGGCACGAATGTTGCTGTCCGACAGCTACCGCAAGGGTCGGGTGTTCGTCGTCGGCGACGCCGCGCATCTCAATCCGCCGTGGGGCGGGCACGGGTACAACACGTGCATCGGTGACGCCGTCAACATCGCGTGGAAGATCGCGGCGACGCTGCGCGGCTGGGCCGGGCCGCAGCTGCTCGACAGCTACGAAGCCGAACGCCGGCCCGTCGCCGCCCGCACCATCGCCGAAGCCGGAGCGCAGGAAAAGGCTCTGGCGCATCACTTCTCCACCGTCGAGATCGGACAGGACGGTCCGGCGGCGGAGGAGGCGCGCCGCCGCACGGCAGAGGCGCTCGGTGTGAAGAAGAGCGAATTCCACTCGCTCGGACTCGTTCTCGGCTACGCCTACACGGACTCACCCGTCATCGTCCCCGACGGATCGACGCCACCGGCGGAAGATCCCGTCGAGTACGTGCCCACCGCATGCCCCGGAGCGCTACTGCCGCACGCGTGGCTGGGAGACGGTCGTTCGCTCTACGACGTGCTCGGCCGAGAATACACCCTCGTCGTGCTGGACGCTGTGGGATCCTCGCGGCACACCGCGGAACTCGACGCGCTGACGGCGAAGGCCGAGGAACTCGGTGTCCCTCTGACGGTGCTGCGATTGTCCGACACCGGGGGATCTCTGGGCAGTCTCCTCGGCGCCCCCTTCGTCCTCGTCCGACCCGACCAGCACGTGGCGTGGCGGGGCGGCGACCTCGCGAGCGCCGAGAAGGCGATCGACATCGCGGCGGGATGGTGAGAAAACCTCCCCTCGCCGGACGCTCCACCTCCCCACTCGAGAAGGAAGATTCACGTGTCTGCTCTCCATGAGGCGCCCCAGACGGC
>NZ_LTCZ01000150.1:0-1801 GCF_001583455.1 Rhodococcus sp. LB1
GTGCAGTCCAGTTTCTGCCGGCCGCGGTTGAGGAGCACGAAGTGGTCGCCGACCATGTAGGCGTGGTGCGGGTTGTGGGTGATGAACACGACCCCGAACCCTTGTTCCTTGGCGGCGGAGATGTAGCGCAGCACCATCCCGGACTGCTTGACGCCGAGGGCGGCGGTGGGCTCGTCGAGGATCAGGACGCGGGCGCCGAAGAAGATCGCCCGGGCGATCGCCACGCACTGGCGTTGACCGCCGGACAGCGAACCGATCGGGGCGTCGACATCGGGCAACTCGATGCCCATCTTCGACAGCTCGGACATCGTGGTGGCCCGCATCCCGTTCGCATCCAGTGTCTTGAGCGGTCCCTTCCGCAGTTCCTGGCCGAGGAAGAAGTTCCGCCACACCGGCATCAGCGACACCACCGCCAGGTCCTGGTAGACGGTGGCGATGCCCTTGGACAGGGCCTCCTTCGGTGAGCCGAACGTGAGGGCCTCGCCGTCGACGAGCAACTCACCCTCACTCTGCTGGTGCAGGCCGGCGATGATCTTGATCAGGGTGGACTTGCCGGCCCCGTTGTCGCCGAGGACACCGGTGACCTCCCCGGCCCGCACCCGCAGGTTGATGTCCTGCAGGGCGATGATGTTGCCGTACTGCTTGCCGACGTGCTTGAGCTCGATCAGCGGGATCTTGTCGCCACCACCGGGTTCGGTATCGACGGGCATCTGTTCGATGGTACTCATACGGGTCACCTCTTGGCGGCGTAGTTGCGGAAGGCGTTGTTGGCGATGACCGCGAACAGCAGCATCGCGCCGAGGAAGAATTTGAACCAGTCCGGGTTCCAGCCGGCGTAGACGATGCCCTGGTTCGTCATGCCGAAGATGAACGCGCCGATCGCGGCGCCGATCGCGGTGCCGTACCCGCCGGTGAGCAGGCAGCCGCCGATGACCGCGGCGATGATGTAGAGGAACTCGTTGCCGATGCCCTGCCCGGACTGGACGGTGTTGAACGAGAACAGCAGGTGCATCCCGACGAACCAGGCGGCGAACCCGACGGTCATGAACAACCCGATCTTGACCTTGGTGACCGGGACGCCGATGGCGCGGGCGGAGTCCTGGTTGCCGCCGACGGCGAAGATCCAGTTCCCGATCCGGGTCTTGAACAGCACCCAGGTGGCGATCGCGGTGAACAGCAGCCACCACAGCACGGTGATCCGCACCGACACCCCACCGACCTCGAAGGAGGACGCGAACACCTTCTTCGCCGAGCCGAACCCGGCCATGTCGGAGACGCTTTGGGTGGCGACCTGCCCGGTGATCAGTTTGGTGACGGCCAGGTTGATGCCGGTGAGCATCAGGAACGAGCTCAGCGTGATCAGGAAGCTGGGGATCTTCGTCTTCATCACCAGGTACCCGTTGAAGAACCCGACCGCCAGCGAGACGACGAGGGCGAGGGCGGCGCCGGCCCATAGGTTCAGGTGCAGGTTGTAGGCGATCATCGACGCGGCGAGGGAGCTGGTGGTGACGGCGACGCCGGCGGAGAGGTCGAATTCCCCGCCGATCATCAGCAGTGCGACCGCGCACGCCATGATCCCGATGGTCGAGGAGGCGTAGAGCACCGTGGCCAACGCTTCGGGGCTGCGGAACGGGGGTGCGACGATCATGAAGAAGACGAAGATGGCGATCGCACCGAACAGGGAACCGACCTCGGGGCGGATCAGCAGACGCTGCAGGCGTTTCTGCTCCTTCACCCGTTCGTCGTGGACGACCTTGTGACTGGCAAGGTCCAGATCTTGCTGTGTGGACATGACTTTCCT
>NZ_LTCZ01000151.1:0-4722 GCF_001583455.1 Rhodococcus sp. LB1
AAGGGTGCGACACCAGTTGTCAACACCGACTTCGGGAATTCACATAACAGCAGTTCAAGCCGCCATGTGTACTGGCATGTCGAGCTCGACTGCGATCGGCAGCCTCGGGGTGGAGAAGCTAATCATCAGTAGTCAAACAAAAATGTGGTTTACGGGCGATCACCGGTGGTACTGTCCGCACCTACATCGCCGAGCTGCTGAATGTCCTGGCAGGCACCGGGAGTCCGGTCGCGGCCGCTACGTCTTCGCAACACGTGCGCAATAACCGTTCCGCGTCCGGAAGTGCGCCGTACTCGAGTGCTGAAACCAACTACCCTTACTCATGGTTTCCGGACGAAGGCAGCTGCCTTGGGGGCGGTTACCAGTTCCTTTGCAGGCAGGGCGGCCCGGTGGCATCGGCGGTCATTGGGACCGCCGTCGGCGTACCGACTCGGCTTACTGGATTGATATACGGAAAGGGCGGCGCGATGACGGCAGTGGAGATGGGGATTCCGTCTGTGCGGTCGGCCTCACTCGAAGGGCGCCCGGACGTCGCGCACCTCGTTGATCGTTTCGCCAGGGTGGCCAGGGACCTACGGGTGTCGATCACGGAGAAGTGCTCGCTGCGGTGCACATACTGTATGCCCGAGGCGGGCCTGCCCGCGATCCCGGCGGAGCGGTTGCTCACCGCAGGTGAGATCGTCCGGTTGGTCGAGATCGCCGTGCATCGACTCGGGGTGCGTGAGGTGCGGTTCACCGGTGGTGAGCCGCTCATGCGCGCGGACCTCGAGCACATTATCGGCGGGTGCGCAGAGAAGGTGCCGGGCATTCCGCTGGCGATGACGACGAACGCGGTCGGGCTCGAGCACCGGGTGCGCAGGCTCGCCGACGCCGGCCTGACCCGGATCAACGTCTCCCTCGACACCATCGACCGTGACCACTTCGCGTCGTTGACCCGGCGGGATCGGCTGCCCTCGGTGCTCGCCGGGATCCGCGCCGCCGTCGCAGTCGGGCTCGCCCCGGTGAAGGTCAACGCGGTCCTCATGCCGGAGACGCTGAGCGGAGCGCCGGATCTGTTGCAGTGGTGCCTCGACGAGGGCGTCGCGCTGCGCTTCATCGAGGAGATGCCGCTCGACGCCGACCACGAATGGGCGCGGGGGAGCATGGTGCCGGCCGAGCGTCTGTTGCCGGTGCTTGGTGCGCGCTTCGATCTCGATGAGATCGGGCGGGACGACCCGTCCGCCCCGGCGGTCCAGTGGCGGGTGGACGGAGGCGCCGCGACGGTGGGGATCATCGCGTCGGTCACGCGGTCGTTCTGCGCCGACTGCGATCGCACTCGGCTCACCGCCGAGGGGACCGTTCGGTCGTGCCTGTTCAGCGACTCCGAGATCGATCTACGCGGTGCGTTGCGGTCCGGCGCGGACGACGAGGAGTTGGCGCACTTGTGGCGTGGGGCTATGTGGAACAAGTCGGCGGGGCACGGCATCGACGCCGCTGGGTTCGTTCCGCCCGTGCGGAGTATGGGAGCGATCGGTGGCTGACACAGATTCTGCGGCAACGGAATCGGGTTCCGTCCGGCACGTTGCGGAGGTCGACTCCGGATCAGGATTCTTCGGCTTCCAGGACTGCGGTAGGAGGCCGTCGATCGGGTCGGCGGCGGGCTAGGTGTCGCTACCTTCATCGGGCCGCAGTGAGATTGGTATTTCCACCACACCCTGGCGGATCCCGGGTCCTCGGTGGGTGGATTGATAGATACTGAGACACCGAAGTGTCTGGCGACACCAGCGATGTTCGCGGTCACCCGCCCGTCTTGATTGAATTCGGATATTGAATCGAAAAGCGGAGTACTACTGCAGATTACATTCGATCGGCTCGTCGGGACCCCCGGGTAGGGTGCACACCGTGTGCTCGCGGGGTCCTGCGCCGACAGCGATCGACGGTCGGTGGATCGGGCCCGAGAGTAATCGGAGTTCTCCACCGGTACTTCCACGAATGGTCTTCATCATTTCGGCGAGAATCGACACTGCGGTTTCCTCGGGTGTCTGCGCGCCCAAGTCGAGCCCGATCGGCGAATGTAGGCGTGCAAGGTCGGCGGTGGAGAGTCCACGCTCCCGCAATGCCTCGACGCGGCGCTCATGGGTAGGCCGACTTCCCATCGCACCGATGTACGCGGCGTGCGAGCGGAGGGCACGCTCGAGGAGAGGGAGATCGAACTTCTCATCGTGGGTGAGCACTGCGATTACGGTCCGCCGGTCAATGGGCGCAGATTCGAGGAATTTGTGCGGCCACATCACCACGATGTCGTCAGCATCCGGGAATCTGGCTGGGGTTGCGAACACCGGTCGGGCATCGATGACAGTTACGTGATAACCCGCGAATGCTCCGAGCCTACAGAGGGCGGCGGCGAAGTCGATGGCTCCGAAAATATACATTCGAGGCAGAGGTACGAAGACCTCCACCATAAGTGTGCGGGTCGAATTCGCCCTTCCCGGCACCTCGACTACGTATACAGCGGAGTCTCCTGAATCCAGGCCGCGCTTTACATCTGCAACGTCGTCACGAGCGATGGATAGATCGCCGAACTGCTCATGACGAGAAAGCACGCAGTGGCGGGTGGGATATTCGGCGCTTGTGTCGGTGACAACCGCCACCGGGTTTCCCTCACGGATTCGATCTGCGAGTTCGACGAATTGCGGAAAACTCGTACGATCGACGCGCTGGACAAAGACCTCGATGGTTCCACCGCAGGTCAGGCCGACACCGAACGCGTCATCGTCGGTGACACGAAATACGTCTGTCCGACTGCGTCCGTCGGCGAGCACCTCTAGGGCTGTCTCGTACAGGGCGCCCTCCACACAGCCGCCAGAAACACTGCCGATCACTTCGCCCGATTGCGATACCGCCATGGCCGCGCCGGGCGCGCGGGGTGACGACTTCCAAGTGCGCACTATGGTGGCGAGCGCGAACGGCACGTCGCGGTCGTACCAGGCTGTCAGCCCGGCCAAGATGTCGCGCATCGTTTGTTCTCCTCGGGTGTCTGTCGGCTGAGTACTGCCTGGCTGCGGCACGCCTCGTCGAGCACCTTGCGGTACATGATGCCTCGATCGAGCCATACTCGTCCAATGACGGACGAAATTTGACGTCTTCCGGATATTTGCCAATGCCTCGCATCATCTGCCGAGAGGCATTCGATGCCAACTACCAGGCATCTCCGACTTTCTGGGGCTTGTGTTAACAACTGGTGTCGCACCCTTGCGCGGAGACTTCATCTGTGTTCGTATTATCTCCATCAATTCACAGGCACCCGCCACGTATGCCACGCGTGAGTCGAGCGGCTCACTGCAGCTCGCCCCTGGCGATCCGATTCGCGTCGACCGCGTTCGTGGTGAAGGAGAGGCAGTCATGACCGACACTCGAGATATGGCCCACCCGAGGGCTGAGGACGCCGTCGGGAATCGACGGCAACTCAGACGCGTGTATTTCGCCAGCCTGATCGGCACGACGGTCGAGTTCTACGACTTCATCGTGTTCGGGGTGGCGGCGAGCCTGGTGTTCGGGCAGGTCTTCTTCGAGTCGACGTCCGAGTCGCTCGGGACGATCCTCTCGTTCGCGATTCTCGCGATCGGGTACGCGGCTCGACCGCTCGGCGGGATCATCTTCGGTCACTTCGGGGACCGGGTGGGCCGCAAGTCGACGCTGTTGTGGACGATGATTCTGATGGGGCTGAGCACCTTCTTGATCGGATGCCTGCCGTCCTCGGCGCAGATCGGTGCACTCGCACCGATCCTGCTGGTCACCCTCCGCCTCATCCAGGGGATCGCCGTGGGCGGTGAGTGGGGCGGCGCGGTGTTGATGGCCGTCGAGCACGCTCCCAAGAAGTCACGCGGATTCTTCGGCGGAGCGGCAAGTTTGGGATCGGGAGCCGGAGTGCTGCTGGCCTACGGGGCGTTCGCGTTGCTCAACAACCTGGACGACGAGGCCTTCCTGACCTGGGGATGGCGGTTGCCGTTCCTCTTCTCGGTCGTCGTCGTCGGCGTCGGTCTGTACGTGCGGCTGCGGGTCGAGGAAAGCCCGGTCTTCGAATCCGAACAGCACAGTTCCGAGGCAACGGAGAAGCCGCCCATCCCGCTCATCGAGGTCTTCCGTGAACGACCCGGCAAGGTTCTGCTCGGCATCGGCACCGTCTCGGGCACCTTCATGTCCCAGGCGATCGTGTCGACCTTCCTGATCTCGTACGCCGCCACGCACTACGGTCTGCACCGGTCGACCCTGCTGACCCTGCTCAACGTCTCGCTGGTCATCATGATCTTCACCATCCCGTTCTTCTCGTTCATCTCCGACAAGGTCGGCCGGCGCCAGATCTTCATCCCCGCCGCGGTCGGCTACGCCGTGTTCGCGTTCGTCATGTTCCCGATGGTCGGGTCGGGGTCCCCGCTGATCATCCTGGCCACCTTCATCATCGGAATGGCGATACTCAACTCGGCAGCGACAGGAACCTCCGCCACCCTGCTTTCCGAGCTCTTCCCGACCAAATTCCGCTACACCGGCGCCGGCGTCGCGTACCAGTTCGCCGGCCTCATCGGCGGTGGCATCGGCCCACTGCTCGCCTCGATCTTCGTCGCCCCCGGCGGAATCGGACCGATCGGTGTCTCGATCATGCTCGCAGCATTCTGCACACTCAGCGCCATCTGCGCATACCGGATCGGCGACAACCGCACCGTCGACCTCAGCGACGCATGACAC
>NZ_LTCZ01000152.1:0-26390 GCF_001583455.1 Rhodococcus sp. LB1
ATACTTCGCCGGCGCACCACTTCGATGCGAGCGAAGAGCTCCGACATCCGCGCCGGCTTGACCAGGTAGTCGTCGGCGCCTCCGCGCAGGCCGCGCACCACCGAACGTTCGTCGTCGCGGGCGGTCAGGATGATGACGGGGACGGCGCTGACCTGGCGCAGCTGACGCAGCACCTCGAGCCCGTCGCGGTCCGGTAACCCGAGATCGAGCAGGACGAAGTCCACCTCGCCGTGGTGCAGCAGCAGTTCGGACCCGAACTTCATCCGCACAGGCTGGTGCGCCTGCCGGGTCAGCCCCGCAACGAGTGCGTTGCCGACGCCGTCGTCGTCCTCGACCACCGCAATCCGCATAACCGGCATTGTCCCCCGGCCACGATGAGCCGGGGGAACAATGCCGGACGACGAGGGATCAGACACGCTCGAGTTCGCGGTTGTCGCGGTCTTCCTCGCGTCCGTCGCGGGACTGATTCTCCGTCGCAGGATCGAGGGTGGTGCCGCCCTTGCCCTTGGACATGAACAGTGCGGCGACCAGGGTCAGTGCCGAGCAACCGACGACGTAGTAGAAGAACGCCGACTCATGTCCGGCCTGCTTGAGAGCGAGCGCGAGAGGCTCGGCCGTGCCACTGAACAGGGCGGCGGTGATCGCGTGCGGCAACCCGACACCGAGCGCGCGGACCTTCGTCGGGAACAGCTCCGCCTTGACGATCGCGCTCAGCGCGCTGTAGGCGGTCACGATGACCAGTCCGGTCATCATCAGGCCGAACGCGACGAACGCATTGGTGGTGTTGCCGAGAACGGTCAGGATCGGCACGGTCAGCACGGTCGAGCCGACACCGAAGAACAGCATGACCTTGCGGCGACCGATGCGGTCGGAGATCAGTCCGGCCACGGGCTGCAGAAGCATGTAGATGAACAGTGCGGCGAAGTTGATCCATGCCACCGTTTCCGGGGCGATCCCCGAGGTGTTGATCATGTACTTCTGCAGGTACGTGGTGTACGTGTAGAACGCGACGGTGCCGCCGATGGCGAGGCCGAACACCATCGCGAGTTGCTTCGGGTACTGCAGCAGCAGGCGGAGGGTGCCGCGCTTGGCCGACGGCTTCGTACCGGATGCCTTCTCGGCAGCGATCTGGGCCGCTTCCTCCTTGTACTGGTCCGATTCGTCCATCCCACGACGGAAGAGCATCACGGTGACGGCGGCGATAGCGCCGATCACGAACGGAATACGCCAACCCCAGGCCTCCATCTGGTCGATGGTGAGGAGCTGCAGCAGGATGATCTGGACGCCGAGCGCAGCGAGCTGACCCAGAATGATCGACACGTACTGGAAGCTGGAGTAGAAGCCGCGTCGACCGGGCGTCGCGACCTCGGACAGATACGTGGCGCTGGAAGCGAATTCGCCTCCCACGGAGAGCCCCTGGATCAGTCGCGCCATCACCAGCAGCGCCGGCGCGAGCATGCCGATCGCCTCGAAACTCGGTGTCGCAGCGATGATCAGCGATCCCGCGGCCATCATCAGCACCGACAACGTCAGCGCATTCTTACGCCCGTACCGGTCCGCGTATCGGCCCAGGATGTACCCACCGATCGGGCGCATCAGGAATCCGACCGCGAAAACCAGTGCCGTGGAGAGAAGCTGGGCGGTCGTGCTGCTCTGCGGGAAGAAGGACGCCGCGAAGAACACACTGAACGCTGCATAGACGAACCAGTCGTACCACTCCACGAGGTTGCCGATGCAGCCGCGAACCACGTTCGCAACAACCCGCCTCTCGCCGGTCGACGACGCTGGGTTCGAAGTCGTGTGTCGCATGATGTTCCTTCCTCGACTGCTGTGATGATGCATAGTCACTGACACCAATGTGGTCGCCGCCACAGCGAGAGGGAAGGGATGGGCCGCTTTCCTTACATTCGCTTTAGACGGCACTGCTGCGGGTCGCTCGGAGCGCGGCCGAGGACGAATCTCATCGACATCAGCTGTGCGACCGTGCCCCGCACGTTGTCGCCGACGTCAGCGCGGACGGCTACCGAGACCGGAGGCCGTATTTCATGGCCAGCGGGGGCGCGGGCGGCACTTCGATCGACTACTCGATGCCGGCTGCGCGGCGTGACCGGTCGTCCCACTTGGGGTCGACGCCTGCCGTGTGCGGTCCGTGTCCCTTGCGATACACCATGAGGGTCCGTTCGAAGGTGATGACGATGGTGCCTTCCTGGTTGTACCCGATGGTGCGCACGGTGACGATGCCGATGTCCCTGCGGGACACAGACTCTCGTTTGGTGAGGACCTCCGATTGGGAGTAGATGGTGTCGCCCTCGAATACCGGATTCGGCAGGCGCACCCGGTCCCAACCGAGGTTGGCGTGCACGTGCTGGGAGATGTCACTGACGCTCTGCCCGGTGACGAGGGCAAGGGTGAAGGTGGAGTCCACGAGCGGCTTACCCCACGTCGTCTGACTCGAGTAGTGCGCATCGAAGTGGATCGGCGCCGTGTTCTGGGTGAGGAGCGTCATCCACGAGTTGTCGACCGGCAGCACCGTGCGGCCGAGTGGGTGCCGGTACACGTCTCCGATCTCGAAGTCTTCGAAGTAGCGGCCGGGCCAGCCGGTGACCGGTGGCGCCGACTGCTCGACCTGGATTTCACTGCTGCTCAAGGTAGTTCTCCTTCGGTAGTTCGTCGCCGACGGCGCGACACGGCCGACGGCGGAGGGAAGAGTGTGTGTCAGGACCCGACCGCTGCGTACTCGTCGAGCCACGTCAGGATGCTGTCGGTGTGTTCCCCCAGGCCGGGTACGGGGCGCATCTCGTGTTCGGTGCCCATCACCGTCACCGGGGGAAGTAGTCCTTCGAGCCGTCCGACGGGGGAATCGAATTGCGCCCACCGGGAGCGTGCCGCGAGCTGCGGGTGCTCGGCGAACTCGTCCATCGTGCGCTGCCGGGCATACGCGATCTTCGCCGCTTCCAACCGGTCGACGAGGTCCGCGCCGGTGAGGCCTGCGGCGACCTCGGCGATGACGCCATCGAGGTCGGCGCGGTGCGCGACCCGGTCGGCGTTGGTGACGAACCGCGGATCGTCGATCAGCTCCGGCGCCTGCAGCACGACACGGCAGAACACCTCCCATTCGCGTTCGTTCTGCAAACCCAGGTTGACGACCTCGCCGTCCGCCGCAGTGAACGGTCCGTACGGTGCGATGGTCGCGTGGCTCGCTCCCGCCCGCTCCGGCGCCGATCCGCCGTACCGGGCGTAGTAGTCGGCATACCCCATCCACTCGCCGAGCGCCTCGAGCATGGAGATCTCGAGGTTGGCGCCGTGTCCGGTCCGCCCACGATCGAGCAAGGCGGTGAGGATCCCCGAGTAGGCATACATGCCGGCGCAGATGTCCGCGATGGACAGACCGACCTTCGAGGGCTCGTCCTCGGTTCCGGTGATCGACACCAGTCCGGCTTCGCACTGAATCAGCAGGTCGTAGGCCTTGCGTGCCTCGTAGGGGCCGCCGCGGCCATATCCGGAGATATCGCACGTGATCAGGCGCGGGTGGGTTTGCCGCAAGCGCTCGGCCCCGATGCCGAGGCGCCCCGCCGCGCCGGGTGCCAGGTTCTGGACGAGGACATCGGCGCGGTCCACGAGCTGGTGCAGGATCCGGTTGCCGTCCTCGGAGCGAACGTCGAGCTCGATGCTCTCCTTCCCACGGTTCGTCCACACGAAATGGCTCGCCATCCCCTGAACCGTCCGGTCGTATCCGCGTGCGAGATCGCCGACGCCGGGACGTTCGATCTTGATCACCCGCGCACCGAGGTCGGCGAGTTGCCGGGTCGCGAACGGTGCCGCGATCGCCTGTTCGAGCGAGACCACCACGACACCCTCCAATGGCCGATGCACAGGGTGGGAAGCAAAATCCGAACGCTCGGTACTCACGTCATTCTCCTTGCCGGGTCAGTCGCGTCAGTGCCCTTTCACTGTCGCGCCCCTGCGGCGGTTTGTGAAATGCCGATATCCGCTGGTCCTCATACGCTTCGCGTATAAGCTCAGGCAGTGAACTTGCAGGAGTTGCGATGGTTCGTCGCCCTCACCGAATCGGAGAACATCACCGCTGTCGCCGCGGAGATGCATGTCACGCAACCGACGTTGTCGCGGGCCATAGCCCGGCTGGAGAGGGGGTTCGGGGTGCGCTTGTTCGACCGGCGGCACAATCGGCTCCATCTCAACCGGTACGGCGAGATTCTCCGCGCACATGCGTTGCGCGCATTGAGCGAGGTGGATTCCGCACACAACCGGATCAGCACCCTTGCGGATCCGAACGAGGGCACCGTCTCCCTCTGCTTCCTGCACAGCCTCGGCGAGTGGCTCGTGCCGGAACTGATCAGCAGGTATCGCGCCGAACATCCCAAGGTGAGATTCGAACTACGCGGCGCTGCGGCCGATTCGGTTGTCGATGACGTGAGGGCGGGCCGGTCCGATCTCGGCTTCGTGGCACCCGAGCCCCCCGTCGACGACCTGGTGTGGACACCGGTGGCCACCGAACCGGTTCGCTTGCTCGTCCCGGTCCGTCACCGGCTGGCCCGCCGCAAGACGGTGAGTTTCGCCGAAGTCGCCGAAGACGATTTCGTGGCGCTCACGCCGGAGTACGGGCTGCGCCAACTCACCGACCGTCTCGCCCGAGCTGCCGGCTTCGCCCCGCGAATCGCGTTCTCGGTCACCGAGGTCGGCACGATGCGCGCCATGATCGCGGCCGGAGTGGGCGTAGGAGTTGTTCCTGCTCCATCTGCGGCTGCCGACCCTCCCGAGGGGACCGTGCTGGTGGAACTCCGCGATCGCGATGCTTGGCGAACGATCGGCATGATCCGGGCCGATCGACCCCTCACCTCCTCGGTCGCCGAAGGCTTTCACCACTTCATTCTCGACACCTTGGATACAAGCGGCCTAGTTCCATAGGACACCGAGGGGGTGTTCACCCATTAGGCCCCGTTGTGTTCACCTATTGCGCCAGTGGTCGAACCTGGGCGCTGCGTTCTCGCGTAGTGCAGGCCGCCTCATTCCAAGGACCACTGTGCCTCGCGGCGGAGTCTCAGTCGCCGATGTAGCCACACTCCATAGCGCTTTCCCACTCCGAAGGCGTGGGCTCGGCAATCGCTTTGTACTGGGCACCCATCGCAGATCTGTTACGCAGACTTTCCCGGCGAATTGTCTCCGAGTGCCGGCTAGGGGATGGCGGCGAAGTTGTACAGCTCGAGCGTGGTCTTGCCGACGCACAACTCGTCGAAGATGCGCTTTTCGTCGGCCACTCGCGCGTCCGAGCGTTCGAGAACGTCGGTGACGTGTTCGTGTGGTATCGCCACGACACCGTCCGCATCTCCGACGACGAGATCCCCAGTTGCGATTCGAATTCCACCGACAGTGATCGGCACGCCGAGGCCACCCTGGTAGCCCTTGCGGGTGCCGACGACGGAGATGCCGCGCGAGAAGACGGCGAAGTCGATGCCGTCGAGTTCGACGGTGTCACGGACGCCACCATCGATGATCAACCCCAGCAGCCCACGCTGCTGCGCTGCGACGGCGAGCACCTCACCCCAGTGCCCGTGAAGGGCGCCGCCGAGATCGGCGACCAGAACGTGCCCCGCCGGGGCGGCGGCGACCGCGTTGTGCAGCGCCAGGTTGTCACCGCCCGCACCCTGCACCGTGTACGCCGGACCCGCGACCCGCGCGCCGGTCCACGCGGGCCGGATCGCCGGGTCGAGTGCGATGTTCATCTTGGATGCTTCGTAGATGGTGGCGGTGGCGTGACCGCGGGCCAGGTCGCTCATGCCTGCTTCCTCTGCAGTGTGTGGTACGAAAAGCGCTGTCGCGCTTCGCGGAGGGTACTTCCGTCGCGGGCCGCGGCGACGATGTCGGCCTCGACCTGCTCGATCCGTTCGGCGACGTCGAGCACCTCGTCGACGATGCTCGCGGCGACTGCGACAACGCCGTCGGAGTCGGCGGTGATGTAATCACCCGGGCGGATGGTGACTCCGTCGATCACCACCTCGCCCTGCACCTCGGCAAGCCGGACGCGGTCCTTGCCGGTCCGCATGAACCGTGCCGTACTCCAGATCGGATAGTTCTGTTCGAGGGAAGTGGCGGTGTCCCGGCAGGTCCCGTTGATCACGGTTCCACCGATTCCGCGGGCGGCCGCGATCTGCGTCATGATGCCTCCCCACACCGTGCAGTCGGTGCGGCCCTGGTTGTCGATGACGATCACGGATCCCGGTTCGACGTCGTCGAGGAAGTCGCCCACCGTTCCGGGCTCGTCGGTTACCGGTTCGTAGCGAACTGTGAACGCACGCCCCGACACCCGGATGCCGGAGGCGAGCGGGCCGATGCCGTGGAGGGAACCAGGGTGCCCCAGGGCGTCGAGGGCATCGGAGACCGACGCCGTCGGCACAGTTTCGAGTCTCGTCACAGTGTCGTTCGTCATTTCTTTCCTTCACTTCCGGCCAGACGCGCGTTTCGCATGGCATCGGGTAGGGCCATACGCCACCGCCTCGTACTCGACCTCCGGAAACGTGCACGCTGTTCGCGTCGGAGCCGGATGTGACCCGGCAACGAGGCGCCGGCAGTTTCGTTTCGGCCATTGCCTGGAACGGGGGTGCGGTAGGTGGCGACGCGCGTGTGCGTCGCGGTCAGCGCAGGACGAACGGGTTTCCGGTCGGTGCCCCGGTGTTGATCCACACGCTCTTGGTTTCGAGGTACTCGTCGATTGCCTCGGCACCGTTTTCCCGGCCGATACCGGAGTCCTTCACCCCGCCGAACGGCAGCATGAAGCTGACCGCGCGGTAGGTGTTGACCCAGACCGTCCCGGACTCGATCGCCTCCGCCATGCGGAACGCGCGGGACAGATCGGTGGTCCAGACCCCGGCACCGAGACCGTACTTCGAGTCGTTGGCGATGGTGATCGCCTCGTCTTCGGTGTCGAACGGGATCACCGCCAGCACCGGGCCGAAGACTTCCTCCTGCGCCAACCGGGATTGATTGCTCACCCCGGTGAACACTGTCGGCTGTACGAACCACCCATCGGTTCCGGTATCCGTGGCCACGCCGCCACCGAGCGCGAGTTGTGCGCCCTCGGCGGTGGCGATGTCGATGTACTCGAGGACCTTCTTGTGCTGGTCCCGAGTCGTGATCGGCCCCACCTGGGTGTCGGGGGACATCGGATCGCCGATCCGCGCGGTCGAGGCCAGCGCGACCAGCTTGGCGACGACCTCGTCGTGCACGGAACGCTGCACCAGGAGCCGGCTGCCGGCGATGCAGGTCTGACCGGTCGCGGCGAAAATTCCGGACACCGCGCCGTTGACCGCGGCGTCGAGATCGGCGTCGGCAAAGACGATGTTCGGTGACTTGCCGCCGAGTTCGAGCGAAACCCGCTTGAGGCCGCGCGCCGCCGCGGCGCCGATGTGCCGCCCGGTCGCGTCCGAGCCGGTGAAGCCGACCTTGCGCACCAGAGGGTGGTCGACGAGCGGGCCGCCCACGTCCGGCCCGAATCCGGTGACCACGTTGACCACTCCGGCAGGCAGGCCCGCCTGCTCGAGGATACGAACGAATTCGAGGGTGGAGGCGGAGGTGTATTCGGAGGGCTTGACGACGACCGAGCAACCAGCGGCCAACGCGGGTGCCAGCTTCCAGGTGAGCAGGAGCAGCGGCGAGTTCCACGGGGTGATGATTCCGACGACCCCGATCGGCTCGCGCCGGGTGTAGGTGAAGTATCCCGGCTTGTCGACGGGAACGACGCGGCCTTCGATCTTGTCGGCGAGACCACCGTAGTACCGGTACCACTGCGCGAGATACCGGCACTGGCCGAACATTTCGCTGTAGAGCTTGCCGTTGTCGCGGACCTCGATGCGGGCGAGGAGTTCGGCGTTGTCCTCGAGCGCGTCGGCGACGCGCTGCAGGAGGAGACCGCGGGCGCTGGGACTCATGGTCGCCCACGGCCCGGTGGTCATGGCACGGTGCGCGGCCTGGGCGGCGTCCTCGACATCCGATGCTTGTCCGCGCGCGATCTGCGCCCACGGCAAGCCGGTGAAGGGGTCGTCTGCCTCGAAGTAGGAATCGTCGGCGGACGGGCGCTGCTGACCGTCGATGTGGAGAAGGTATTTCTGCATCACAGTGTTCTCTCTCGCTTCGGTGTCGGCCATCAGAACGTGTCGAGGCCGAGTGCGGCGCGGAACTTGTTCTTCACCGCCGTGCCGTCCCGGGGCGGAAGGGCGCGTGGTGGTTCGGTCTGCTCGATGAACACCTGGACGAAGGTCGCACCTTCCCGGGCGGTGACGATCTGTGCGACATGGTCGACGTCGGCGATGTCGCGGACCCGTTCGGTGCGGGCAATGCCGAACGACGACGCGATGCCGGCCAAATCGGCTCCGAGACTGGAATGGCTGCGTTGCATGCCGGTTTCGCCGAAGTGCCCGTTGTCGAGGACGACGATGGTGAGGTTCTTCGGGGCCTTGACCGCGACCGATCCGAGCGCACCGATTCCCATGAGCTGTTCCCCGTCACCGGTGATGACGACCACGGACTCGTCCGGACGAGCGAGCGCAAGGCCCAGGCCGGTGGGTACGGCGGCGCCCATGGCGCCCCACAAATAGAAGTTGCGGTCGCGCTCCCCGGCGGCGAACACGTCATAGGACGGGGAGCCGAGACCGGTGACGACCAGTGCCTCCGGCGCTCGGTCGAGCAGTGTCGCGACGAACTCGCGCCGGTTCAGGCGTTCGCCGGCGAGGGTTCCGATGGTCGAGTTGTGTGCGTTCACTTGCGCTCCCACTTCTTGCGTCCGATGAGCCGCTGGCCCAGGAGCACGGCGACGCGCTCACCAGCGAGAAATGCCTGATCGAAGGCGGCGGAGACGACCTCGCCGACCTGATCGGGGTCGTCGACCCGGAAAACTGTGATGCCCATGATTTCGAGGGCCTGCTGCGTGGTCGAACCCATGGGGATCTGCCACGGGTTGAACTCGGCGTACTCACCACGCATGGTCACGAGAGTGAGGAACGGAAACTTGCACATCTCCAGCAGGGAGAACATGTTGACACAGTTACCGACTCCGCTGCTCTGCATGAGCAGGACCGCGCGCTGCCCGCCGAGCCACGCGCCGCTGACAACGCCGACGCCCTCTTCCTCGGTGGTCAGCACGACGTCTTCGATGCCGGGGTCGGCGATCGCGGCTTGGATCGCGTACGAGTGGCCGGCGTCCGGTACGTACGCGATCTGCTTGACATCTCCTTCACGCAGAACGTCGAAGACGGACTTCTGCCAGCCGGGTGCGCTGACTGTGGAATTCATGGGTGCTCCGATTCATGACGATGGACGCTCCCAAAGATCATGAAACAACATGTTGGCGGGGCGGTAATAGAATTCTGTGATACTGGTATCAACGGTTTTGTTTGCGGCGGGAAGGACCCACCGAACAGGCCTCGGTCATCGACGTTCGCGGCGACGGCACCACTCCAGCCCAGACGCGTTCCCGGCGTTGGCACAGGGGTGGGCAACACGCACCCTAGGGTGGCTGTCGAACCGCTTCACCGGAAGGCAGTGTTGTTGTGGCCAAGGAATACTCGACCACACACCACCTAGGACTCCGCATGTTTCGCCACACCGCCATTCGCGCCGGCCTGATGTTCGCCGCGGTTGCTTTCTCTGTCACCGGCGCCGCCGGAATCGCGCACGCCATGCCCGCCTCGTCGGGGACCGATGTCGCAGTGGTCTCGCAGTCGGACCGCGATGCCCGCGACCGCGATCGGCGCGACCGTTTCGACGACGACGAGAAGGCCATGCTCTGCGAGGGTCAGGCCGTCGTCGACCGCCCCAGCTGCTCGTCTTTGCCGTACTGATTTCGCATCGATCGGACGGCCCTCCGCCGGCGCCGCTGCCGCGTTCAGTGCGGCAGCGGCGGGCGAACCGATGCCGCAGGCGCGTATCGTCTGCTGCAAGGTAACCCCGCGCCCGATGGCTTCGCCCATCGGTCCGCCTACTGCGCGGGGTCTGACGATGCTCGACGATCGACCACGACGCACGCCTGAACATGCCTCACCCCAGACGCTCACGGTCTTCGTCGACGACGAGCCTGTTTCCGCAGACTCTGTCTGGCACCGGGCTGACACCGTGACCACCGCCCTCTCGTGGCTCGACGAGCAGGAGCTTCCCGCCGAGCTCCGATCACTGGCCGAGGAGGTCGAGATTCGGCCGAACGGTGTCGGCCGAGGAGTCTTCTACGTCGACAGGTACCCGGGCTTCTCCCCTCAGCCCGTGTCCGTAAGCGGAGTGATCGCGACGATCGAGGTCGTCGCGAACCTCGAACTGCACACCGACCACGGCTGGAAACTGTTGCCCGACAACGTACAGATGTGGGACGTACCCGACACAGGCACCTGGCGCATGCCGAATCGGCAGTATTCGGTGCCCGGCACGTCCGGTGACCTTCGGTTCGTCGAACAACACGAGTTCGTCGAGCGGTACGGCGTCACCACACCGACCTTCCGTCGCGATTCCCGATACTTCCGGGTGGCTCTCTACCTGGCCGAGTGAGAGCTATTCTCCCGGTTCGTCGGGTTGGCTCGATCAATCCTCACCCGACAGGTGGAGGGTTCGTGAAGCGCTCGGACCAGCGGACCCCGGGATGCGCAGCGAGCAGTGCACGGCGCTGACGTTCCGTCATCCCACCCCAGACGCCGAATTCGATTCGATTGTCGAGTGCGTACGCGCCGCATTCCATCAGCACCGGACAGTGCCGGCACAGGGCGGCGGCCTTGCGTTGCGCGGCGCCTGTGACGAAAAGCCGATCCGGGTCTCCTTCTCGACACCGAGCCCTCGTTATCCAGTCGAGTCCCGGTGCGGGGTGCGCGAGGTCGTGATGCCTGTTCGGTTTGCACATGCGGAGTCATCCCCCTCTGGAAGACCGAGCACAGTCAGGGCACTGGGAATGCGGGCGACCCGATGGACCGCGTGAAAGAACTAGTTGCGGACAGATTTTCGCAACGCTCGGCTCCGGCGACGAGGTGCGATCGACAATTGCACCGCTGACAGATTAACTGCACTCCGTGCCGATCGCGCGCCGGAGACCGGGACGGCCGTTGTGGGTGCAGACTGGGTCCATGGTGTCGACGCAGCGCGAGCGGGAAGACAAGTACGAGGTGGGGCTCGAATTCGTCCTGCCGGATCTCGAGGACGTGATACCTACCGGGGGACGGATCGAGCAGGGCACGGTAAATCTGAACAGCGTCTATTACGACACGGATGACCGCGATCTGCTCCGTCAGAAGATCACGTTCCGCCGCCGGAGCGGGGATGCCGATGTGGGATGGCAATTGAAGGTCCCCGCCGACAAAGCCCGCACCGAGATTCGGATGCCTCCGGGGGAGAGTGACGCGGTTCCCGACGAGTTGGCGACCACGATTGCGGGTGTCGCACTGGGCAAACCCGTGCACCCGGTGGCGACGCTGAAAACCGTGCGACGCACGCAGCGACTCCTCGACCGAGACGACCGTCTGCTGGCGGAAGTGGCCGACGACCGCGTGCGCGGTGCCGTCGCCGGCGATCGCGCAGTCCTGAGCGAGTGGCGGGAGGTGGAGGTCGAACTCGGCGACGCCGGGAACGAGAAACTGCTCGGGAAGATCGGTAAACGCCTCACCCGCCGCGGAGCGCAGCCCTCGCGGTATCCGTCGAAGCTCAGCCGGGTGCTCAGCGCCGCGCACCTCGCGGTCGACGGCGGCGACACGGCCCGAACGACGGTGGAAGCGGTGCTCGTCGACTACCTGGATGCCCAGGTCCAGGCGATCGTGGCCGGCGACGTGTGGTTGCGTCGTGGACTGGACCCGGTCCATCCCACCCGCGTGGGAATCCGGCGTTTCCGCAGCACGCTGCGGGTATTCGGGCGCCTCTTCGATCAGACCGCGCGGGCAGAACTCGACGCGGAACTGTCGTGGTACGCCGGGTTGCTCGGGGAGGTGCGGGATCGGCAGGTGCAACGCGCACGCTTCGCGGACGCCCTCGCGGCCCTGCCTTCCGAACTGGTGATGGGCCAGGTCGCCGCGCGCATCGAGAACGATCTGCTCGCCGAGCAACTCCGTCGGAGAAAAGAGGTGATGGATGCGCTCGACGGTGACCGCTACCGTGCACTGTTGGCCACGCTGGCGCGGTGGCGCACCACGCCACCGCTGACTGCCGAGGCCGGCGACGATCCCCGCGTGATCGACAAGTTGGTGCGGAAAGCCGAACGCAAAGCGCTCACACGCGTCGCCACCGCGGCTGCCGGCGACGACGATGCCGCCCTGCACCGCGCGCGGAAGGCCGCCAAACGGGCCCGCTACGCCGCCGAACTGGCCGCACCGATTCTGGGGAGAAAGTCGGCAAAGAAGAAGGCGGCACGGTTCAAGAAGATGCAGACGGTCCTCGGCGAGCACCAGGACAGCGTCGTCGCGGCGGAGACGCTCCGGACGCTCGGTGCCCGCGCCGGCACGACACCGGGCGAGAACGGTTTCACATTCGGCCTGTTGTACGGCCTGGAACTGCAGAATGCGCGGCAGGCCCGGGAGGACGCCGCCCGGCTCGCGCCGGCCTAGAAGTCGAGGTCAGCCGGCCGGAATCGGCGCGAGGTACCGCAGCGCCGGGGGCGGATCTGCACCGCAGTCGACGAACCACACGCCCCCTTTCGCGGTCGCCCCCGAGGGCGGGAGGCCCGGTATTCCGCGCGCCTGCGCGAACTCCGCCAGCGCGTTGAGGATCTCCCCGTGGGTGCAGAAAACCGCCCGGTCGGCGTCGGGTCTGTGTAGAGCGGCGAACAGTTCGTCGGGGGGTGCGTCCGGTGCCAGCAGCGGTTCGTCGTGGATGGGCAGACCGCGCGCCTGCGCGAGCGGCAGCAGGGTCTGGCGACAACGGGTGGTGGGACTGGAGAGCAGTGTCTCGATCTCGATGCCGCTCAGCGCCGCGACGAGGCCGTGAGCCTGCTCGTGCCCGAGCGGGCTCAGCGGACGCTCGACGTCGGGGCCGTGCCATTGTTTCTTCTCGCCCGCATGGGAATGTCGGACCAGGACGAACATTCTCACCTTCTCCCAGCGCTGGGATAGTCGTTGAAGACTCCCACGCGAGACGACTGCCCGAGGCGAATTGCCGTCGGAAGATTGTCGAAATGCTGTGCGGGGTGCCAGTCCATTCGCGACAGTCAGGTCCGGCGGGCCGAACGGATCCCGTAGATCACGGCCCCGACTCCGAGGACGATCACACCCGAGATCACCGAGGCCAGGGGGAGGAACGCGGCGAGAACGACACATCCGACGGCGCCGACGACGGCCACCAGCCGCGACCACGGTTTCGCGGACAGGGTCCAGGCCGATGCGTTGGCGATCAGGTAGTAGACCAGCACCGCGAACGAGGAGAACCCGATGACACCGCGCAGATCCGCTGTCGCGGCGAGAAGCGCCACCACCACGCCGACGGCCAACTCGGCCCGATAGGGCACCGCGAACCGGAGGTGGACGGCGTCGAGCAGACGTGGCAGGTTGCCGTCCCGTGCCATTGCGAACGTGGTCCGTGACACCCCCAGGATCAGGGCGAGCAGCGAGCCGAGCGCGGCGATCACCGCAGCCACCCGGACCACCGGTTCGAGGCCCCCGAACCCCACAGCGGCAACGGCCTGCGCGAGTGGATCCGTCGCGGCAGCGAGTGCGTCGGCGCCGAGCGCGTTCAAGACGGCGATCGCGACGCACAGGTACACGACGAGAGTGATCGCCAGAGCGATGGGGATCGCCCGGGCGATGGTCCGGGCCGGGTCCTTCACCTCCTCGCCGAGCGTGGCGATCCGGGCGTACCCGGCGAACGCGAAGAACAGGAGGCCGGCGGCCTGCAGGACTCCGGCCACGCCGTGACCCGCGGTGATCGCGAGCCCGTCGAAGCCGGTGTCGGAACCGGCCAGGCACACGACGACGACCACAGCGAGGACGGCGAGCACCACGAACACGATGACCCGGGTGACCAGCGCGGACTTCTGCACACCCAGGTAGTTCACCGCCGTGATGGCGGCGACGGCGACGACCGCGACGAGATGCGCGCGGGCGGGCCAGGCGTAGGCGCCGACGGTCAGGGCCATCGCGGCACACGACGCGGTCTTGCCGGCCACGAATCCCCAGCCCGCCAGATATCCGAAGAACGGTCCCAGGCGTTCGCGGCCGTAGACATAGGTTCCACCGGATTGCGGATACAGCGCCGCGAGCCGGGCCGAGGAGTGGGCATTGCAGTACGCGATCACCGCGGCCACGGCCAACCCGACGAGCAGGGCGCCTCCGGCGGCGGACGCGGCAGGCCCCAGCGCGGCGAAGATCCCCGCGCCGATCATCGACCCGAGGCCGATCATCACCGAGTCGAACACCCCCAACCGGCGGCGCAACTGTGGCGTCGCGGTCGGGTGCGCGTCGTTGCCTTCCGAAATCTCGTCACCGGTCATGCGTGGCAGTGTCCCCTCGGACGTACGGATATCGGGCACTCCAACGCTAGCGGTCGTCCGGAACTCACACGTGAACCCCTCGGGGTCAAGTGGTTTCGGTGTGGCGGCACGCACGGGGTCACAACCAGGGCCTTTTCGGCCGCGGCGAGGGGGCGCGGACGTCGCAGTGGAAACACCGATAAGCCGCTCGAAGGGGTGATTTCCGCCAACGGCTCGGACCATAATTGTTTCATCGGGAAAACGGATACACCGAAATCATGCGTAACCCGAGAATCATCGACCGGTGAGAAGCCGGGCGACAATCGAATCAAAGGTGACATCAGATGAACACGTTCGCATTGCGCACGGCGATTACATCGGCCGCGATCGCCGCCTTTTTTGCGCTCGGTTCGGGCGTCGTGGCGGCGGCACCGGCATTTCATGGGGACCCGAGCACCCCCGGCACGCAGCTTCACGTCCACAACGACCACCCCATGGACAACAACAGTTATCAGTGTGGGGCGATCGGCGTCGGCGGCGCGGGAGTCGGATCGAATCCCCCTGGAGGCAGCGGGCAACTCAACGGCGTCTTCTTCGGCAGCGGCCCCGTCCAGGGTGGTTGCATCGGGAATGACGGGTCGGTGCATTTCCCGTCCGGACGTGCCGAGTAATACGCGGCGCTCGGCCTGATCCGCGCCCTGGCCGTCCTACGCGTTGCACCCTGATTCGACATCTGTCAATATCGACGTATGTCGAATCAGGAATCGTCGGACGGTGGCGCGTGTTGCTCGCCGCTCGCGCGTGAACCACTGACCGAGGACTGGGCCGGGGATCTGGCCCGGATGTTCAAGGCCCTCGGCGATCCGGTGCGCCTGCGCCTGCTGAGCCTGATCGCCAGCCACGCCGGTGGTGAGGCCTGCGTGTGCGACATCTCCGAGTCGTTCGACCTGTCGCAGCCGACGATCTCGCATCATCTGAAGGTGCTCCGCGCCGCCGGACTGCTGGACTGTGAGCGTCGTGGCACCTGGGTGTACTACTGGGTGATCCCGTCGGCACTGCAGCAGCTGTCTGCTGTGCTCCTGACCGAGAGTGGACCGGTCGTCCCGTCCGAGACCTGCACCTCCACGGAGGTTCCGGCATGAGCGAGGTCTCGACCACCGAACACCCGGCCGTCGTCGGCAAACTCTCCACCCTCGACCGGTTCCTGCCGGTGTGGATCGGCGTCGCCATGGTCGCCGGACTGCTCCTCGGCCGGATGGTTCCCGGTCTGGGTGATGCCCTGTCCGCGGTGGAGATCGACGGCATCTCGTTGCCGATCGCCCTCGGCCTGCTGATCATGATGTACCCGGTGCTCGCCAAGGTCCGCTACGACCGACTCGACACCGTCACCGGCGACCGCAAACTGCTCATCGGATCATTAGTGCTGAACTGGGTGCTCGGTCCGGCGCTGATGTTCGCCCTGGCCTGGCTGCTGCTGCCGGATCTGCCGGAGTACCGCACCGGGCTGATCATCGTCGGCCTGGCCCGTTGCATCGCCATGGTCATCATCTGGAACGACCTCGCCTGCGGTGACCGCGAGGCCGCCGCCGTGCTGGTCGCGATCAACTCGGTGTTCCAGGTCATCATGTTCGCCGTGCTCGGCTGGTTCTACCTGTCCGTGCTGCCCGGCTGGCTCGGCCTCGAGCAGACCACCATCGACACCTCGCCGTGGCAGATCGCGAAGTCGGTGCTCATCTTCCTGGGCATCCCCCTGCTCGCCGGCTACCTCACCCGCCGCTTCGGCGAAAAGGCCAAGGGTCGTACCTGGTACGAAACCACGTTCATCCCGAAGATCGGGCCCTGGGCGCTGTACGGCCTGCTGTTCACGATCGTGATCCTCTTCGCGCTGCAGGGTGACCAGATCACCTCCCAGCCGTGGGACGTCGTCCGGATCGCGATCCCGCTTCTCGCCTATTTCGCAATCATGTGGGGCGGCGGCTACGCCCTCGGCGCGACCATGGGCCTCGGGTATGAGCGCACCACCACCCTGGCGTTCACCGCCGCGGGCAACAACTTCGAACTCGCCATCGCCGTGGCCATCGCCACCTACGGCGCCACTTCCGGGCAAGCCCTGGCCGGTGTCGTCGGACCGCTGATCGAGGTCCCCGTCCTCGTCGGACTCGTCTACGTGTCGCTCGCGCTCCGTTCCCGCTTCCGCGCGCAGTCCCCGTCCGCCACGAAAGGTTCACTCCCATGACGACGCCCAGTGTGTTGTTCGTCTGCGTCCACAACGCCGGCCGCTCCCAGATGGCCGCCGGATTCCTCACCCACCTCGCCGGAGATCGGATCGAGGTCCGCTCAGCCGGGTCCGCCCCGGCAGCAACCATCAACTCCGCCGCAGTCGAGGCCATGGCCGAGATCGGGATCGACATCTCCGACCAAACCCCGAAGATCCTCACCCCCGACACCGTCGAAACCTCCGACGTGGTCATCACCATGGGCTGCGGCGACGCCTGCCCCTACTTCCCCGGGGTCAGCTACCGGGATTGGGCACTCGACGATCCGGCAGGCAAGGGCATCGACGCGGTTCGTCCGATCCGCGACGAGATCCAGACGCGAGTCGAAGCCCTGATCGCCGAACTCGTCCCCGCCACCGCCTGAGACGCGAACCGGCGCCGAGTCGCCGGTCGAGTGACTAGGGTCGATCCGTATGACCGCACTCAACGCTGTCGGACGTGTCGGCGCCACCGTCCTTGCGACCCTCGCGATCTCCGGTTTCCTCGCATCGGGAACCGCGGCCGCCGCACCGAGCACGGTTCCGTTCCAGGTCGACCCCGTCATCCCGCTCGTCGACCTCCCCACGCCCCGGCTTGCCGCGACCGTCGGCCATCAACCGGGCGTCGCCGTGTTGCACGTGCGCCGCACGCCGGGGGACGGAAACCCGCACTCCGCGGTCGTCCACTGGGTGAGTCTGGGCACGGGTGCGTCCGGATCCGCAGCGTTCCCGACGCTGGACGCTCAACCCGTCACCATTCGTCCGGGCTCGGGTCAGGTCCTCGCATTCGTCGACCCGCAGGCGATCGGAACACCGGGCTTCGGAACGTTCTTCGTTCCCTGACACCCGGGTGACGGTCAGATCGCGGTCTCCTGCGCCGACAGTGCCATCCACGTGCCGTTCTGCTTGACGAACACATCGGTGAAGCGTTCCCGGGCCAGCACATTGCCCGCCTCGGTGAGGGTGTTGACGCCGTGGATCACGGCGGTGTCACCGACGATGTCGACGGTCTGCTCGGTGGCATTCATCGTGAAGGCCACGGGAACGATGCTCGCGATCTCCTCGTCACGACCGAGGAGTTTGCCCTCACTCGTGATGTGCTTGAAATCGGGACTCAGAATCGATTCGATCGTGTCGCGGTCACCGGCGGTGATGGCCGTCAGCCACCTCGCTTCCTGAGCGAGAACCGCGTCCTGCTCCTCGGTGGCGCTGCTCGATCCGGTCGCCGAGATCGAGATTGACGCCGTCTCAGTCGTGTCGCCACCGCATCCGGCCAGTCCACCGGACACCAGCACCGCGACGACGACGCCGATCGCTTTTCGCGTCACACCGACGTTCATACCGTCTCCAGGTGGGCCGCGGGTTTCGGTCTCTCACCACAGTGACACACGCCGACCCGCCCGCGGCTGAAAACGATTCGGTTCCGCTCCCCTCGGCCGCGGTGGGGGAGCTGACACCGCTACCGCTCGATCACCGACACCGTATCGTCGGCGAGGTTGACGACGTAGGCGGTGTGGCTGGTCGGGTCGACGGCCACACCCTGCGGACCGCTCCCGACCGGGACGGTGTCGGTGACGGTGCGGGTCTCGGTGTCGATCACCGACACCGAATTGTCATCCATATCCGTGACATAGGCGGTATGCGTCGACGGGTCGACAGTTGCCCCGTAGGGTTGCGTCCCGACCCGGAGGGTGTCGGTGACGGTGAGGGTTTCGAGGTCGAGCACCGACACCGTACCGTCGTCTGCGTTCGGCACGAAGGCCGTCCGGGTCGAGGGATCCACCGCCACGTCGTGCGGGTTCCGGCCGGCAGCGACAGTATTTGTGACGGTGAGGGTTTCGGCGTCGATCACCGACACGACCCCGCCCGGCCCCGTTGTCGCGACGTACAGTGCATGGGTCGACGGATCGACGCCCATTCCCCCGGGTCGGTTCCCGACCGCGACGGTGGCCGACACGGTGCGGGTCTCGGTGTCGATGACGGATACCGAACCGTCCTCGACGTTGGCGACGTAGAGGGTGTGGGTCGACGGATCCACCTCGACGCCCTGGGGCACGGCACCGACGGGGATGGTGGCCGTGAAAGCCCGGGATTCGACGTTTATCCGCTCAGAATGATCGTGTCTTACTGTCTCAGCGGCCCGTATCGTCCGCCGGATGGAAATCTTCGTCACTGACGCTGCTGCGTTGTCGGTGCCGCTCGCAGCGGGGGACACCATCCTCGAAAATCGGACCGGCGACTTCACCGAGAGGTTCGTTCCGGACGGGATGCCGTTTGTCCTCACACGATCTGGAGATGGGCTGGTGACGGCGCGTCGACGGGCCCAGTTTCCGCCGGTCGCCACCAACGGTGTGGAAGACGAAGCAGTCGGGTTCGCGGAACAGATCCCTGCGCTGGTGTTCACACTGCGGTTTCCGGGAGACCCCGACTACATCGTCGACGTCAGTGCTGCAGGCAGCCCACGAGTAATCGGTCAACTCGCAGCAGCATTCCGAGAGATGGCGGAGGTCGGCGGCAGCATCGGGTCCCGCAATACTGCGTACACGTACGTCCAGAGTTTCCGGATGTTGGCGGTGTACTTGACCGGTGCGGTGCTCGACTCCGGGCGGATGGACTTGCGCGAGCTGACACCGACCCTGCTCGATGAGTTCGAATCCCATCTCTACTCGCAATCGACCCTGGCTCCTCGATCGGCATCCGGACGGTTCTCGGTGCTGGTGGCGATGTTGCGTCATCTGCGCGAGACCATGCCGTCGGCACTTCACCCAGGCATGCCGGCACGGCTGCGGTTCATCGGACGCCGGCCCTGCCCGCCTCCCGATTCGAAGCTCGACGCCTACTCTCCGGACACCGCCGCAGCCCTGCGGGCAGCTTGCCGCGAACACCTGCGGCACGCCGTGCAGCGACTCACTGTCGAGGGCGAAGAGGTGCTCGCCCGCGGTGAGGATCCCCGAACCGGGGGCTGGACGGTGGAAGAGACCCGCTGTGGGAGATCAACCGTTGTGGCGTCCTGCGCCAACCGGATGTCATGGAGGGCTTGGGTACTAAGCATCGCCCCAAGACAGGATTCGGGCTTCGCCGACTACACCAGATGCTGTACCCGAACGAAACCGATCTCGCCGCGATTGCGCTACTGCTCATCCTCGATACCGGACTCGAGCCGGAAGCAGTACGCGGTCTTCATACCGACTGCCTGCGCAACCCATCTGCTGGACATGTCGAGATCGACTACCTCAAGCGCCGCCGACACGGCCAGGAACATTCCCAACTCCGAGTACGCGATGGCAACGCCACCACACCGGGCGGGCTGATCCGCCTCGCCTTGCGACTGACGAGACGGGCCCGTCAGCACATCGCCGACAGCAAAGTCCTGTGGGTGAGCGTGCAGCTTCCCGTAAACAATCTGGGCGTCAGCTCCCTCGGCGTCTATCCGTCCTCTGGCGCTGCCAATCTGGTGAAGCAGTATGGGGTAGCCGATCGCGACGGCGCACCACTGGTGGTGAACCTGCAACGGTTGCGCAAAACCTACAAAGCCGAGTTCTATCGCGCCACCGGCGGGCAGCTGCCGCTGCTGGCCCAGGGGCACTCCCGCGAAGTCGCGGCCGACCGCTACGCCGATATACCTGCCCTCCGCGAGGTACACGAGAAGGCGATCACCGACGGCCTGTCCGAGGCGCTGGCCGAGGTCGTTCAGCTACGCGTACTCACCACCGAACACGAGCGTCAGCTGGAAGCCGCGCCCGAGCGTGCTCCGCAGCTGGCCGGGATCCGTGCCGAGCAAGTGCCGACGCTGCTCTCCGGAGAGATGGGCCTGTGGTTGTCGGCGTGCCGGGACTTCACCGATTCGCCATTCGGGACGAAAGGGCAACCCTGCCCGGTGCCGTTCTGGACTGTCTCGGCTGCTCCAATGCGATCGTCACCAGCCGCAAGCTCCCCGCCGTTCTGAGCTTTCTCGATCACCTAACGGCCCAACGGGAGGAGATGTCGGCCCACAATTGGGCAGCGATGCACGGGGAGACCTGGAATCGGATCCTGACTCAGATCCTGCCGGCCTTCCCCCCGTACGTTGTCGCCACCGCCAAGGCAATCGCCGAAGCGGACAGACCTCTACGAAATCTCCCTCCGCAAATCGGCGGCATCGGATCCCGCGCCTGATGGGCGGCGACGCCGCGGGCAGCGGCGCTCCCTCACTACAGTCGTCACACGTAGATCCCGATGCCCTAGTTCTGGCGGGGCGGCGACTGCGGCCCGACGCCGACGATTTGCCCTCCCCCCGGTTCGCCGACGACGTGTGGGATCTGCGGGCCGGCCACCACCTACCCAACGTCGAGGCCAATCGGCTCCGGATCCGGTTTTACGTGGTCGATGATCCGATCTGGCGTTTGACCGCGAAGGAGTACCTCTACGCCCGACTGACCGATGCCACTCTGGCCGAGGGCAGACTCCCGGCCATCACCACGTTGATGATCGAATTCAATGTTCTCCGTGCCTTATTCGCGTATCTCACGGAGTTTTATCCAGGTCTGCGCCTAGCTGACATCGAAGACGACCAGATTCTGGAGAACTTCCTCACCATTCGGGCAGTGGGCGTCGGTGCACGGTGGAAACCGCAGCGTCGCTCCGGCGATGCGTGGAGTCTCATGCTGCTCCACCGGGCGTCGGATCGCCTCACTGCCGACAGACTGGTTCACCTTCCGTTCCGCGGCCGGACCGCCCGGGAGATCGCCGGCAGCCGTTTCTATGGCGAGAACCGCACACCGCGTATACCGCCGGAAGTGCTGGCACCGTATCTGCGTGGCGCATTGTTTTACGTTCAAGTCGCCGCGAACGACATTCTCGCCGCCGAGAAGGAGCGGCAACAGCTCGCCGAATCCGCATAGAAGATGCCGGTGGAGGAGGCGATCCGGCGCCTGGACGCCTTCTGCAAGCAGCGGGCCGCCGCCGGACGCGGACTACCGGAACGCCCCGAATGGGCCCGACCATGCCAGCACGCTCCCGGTGGCACGCCTGAGGTAAACGAAAGCCTGCTCGTCGCTCTACTGGGTATTTCACGAACTTCGGTCAACGCGTATGGTTTCCGTGACCGACTCGAACGCGCCGTGTCGGAGATCGGCGTCGAACCTGATGGAATGGCACCCGGATCAGCGCCGACCCGGATACCGGTCGGCCATGGCGTGATCGGTTCGATCCTCGATCGCTCGCCTCCGAGCGTCGCCGGCTGATGACCGCCTGCTACATCGTCATCGCCTTTCTGTCCGGCGCTCGGGACTCCGAGGTCCAATCCCTGCGCCGAGGATGCCACCACCGCGGCCTCAGCGACGACGGCATCGTCGTCCGGCACACCCTTCGCGGCACCGTCCACAAAGGGCATCCCGACGGCGGCACCGACGCCACCTGGATCGTCATCGAACCCGTCGCCGACGCCATCTGCGTTCTCGAGCAACTCGTCCCGGACGACATGCTGTTCACCCGGGTCGCGAACCGCAGACGCCAGGACTTGATCGCGCATGACATCAATCTGTTCCTCAACCAATTCCGCGACCATCTCGCCCTGATTCGGCCGCACGATCGGTTTCCCGACATCGACGGTCGGCCTTGGCGGTTCACCAGTCGCCAGTTCCGTCGCACTGTAGCGTGGCACATCGCCCGGCAGCCGTTCGGTGTTGTCGCGGGCAAGATCCAGTACAAACATGTTCGGGTCGCCATCTTCGAGGGCTACGCGGGAACCTCGGCATCCGGCTTTCGCTCCGAGGTGGAGGACGAACGCGCGTTTGCCCAGCTCGATTCCTTTCTCGATCAGTACGAAGACTTCATCGCCGGTGTCCGCACCCCACCGCGGCTGGCCGAGCAGTTCGGCCAGATCCGCCCCGAACTCGGCGACTTCCCTGGCCGGGTGGTCGACCGCGCCCGTGTGCGAGCGATGCTCGCCAACACCGCCCGCACCTACTTCCCGGGCGTGTTCAACGACTGCTATTTCGACCCCGCCGCAGCACTCTGTCTCCCGCGACCCTCGGCAGCCACGGAGCCGGTGACCAACCACTGCAGACCTGAGCTGTGCCGCAATTCCTGCGTCACCACCGCCCATGCCCCCGCCATCCGCACCGTCATCGCCGACGCCACCGAACTGATGGCAGTTCAACGACTCTCCGCACCCCAGCGGGACGCCCTGAAGAAGGGAATCTCCACGATGACCAGCCTCCTCGCACCGATCGACGGGGAGAGCCCAGCGTGACGGGCGTCAGCGCGGCGACCGAGCAGGCGTTGGAGAGACCGCTCTCGATCGGCTGCTGTCGGGGCAACCGCTACGGACCGACGGAGCCTTGACCGTCGCGGGCCTCGCCCGCGAGGCGGGTGTTTCCCGGGCCACGGCCCACCGCGCCGGCCGTACCATCGAACGCTTGCGCGCCGCAACTACGACAAGCGAGACCCACAGCGGCACGAACCCCGAGGCTCTGCGACAACGGATCCGCACACTGGAAAACGAACTCGCGGCCCGAACGCGCCGCGAAAGCAGAGAAGTCGGCGCACTTCGCCAACGGGCACCATTCTCGCCCAATACGTCCAAGCTCTCACCTTGGACAACGAAGCCCTACGTAAGACACTGGCCGACCACGACCTCCTGCATCAACTCCCCCACGCGGCCCTCGCGGATTGACCTCCACGGGTCTCGCTCAGGACGCCGCTTTCGGGGGTTGAGGGATGTTGTGCTTGTGAATAAGGCGCATCGCCCCGGTGCGATCACGCGTATCGAGGGCGTCGACGAGATCGACGTCGAGTTGGTGGAGCTCAGCGAGGTACTCCGCCAGTGGTTTCCGGCCGACCGGCTGATCGGAAGCGGTAGGCGACTCGACCACCTCCAGCAGACTGAGGTAGATCGACTTCAGGATCGCGTTGGGGCTCACCCGGGCGATCGCGGCGTGCAGTTCCCCGTGCGCTCGGACGAAGGCGGTTGCGTCGCCGTCGTTGGCGGACTGCCGCATGGCGCCGAGGGCAGTGCGCATGCGGGCGATGTCGACGGCGGAACTGTGATCGAGTGCGTACTCGATCAAAAGCGGGTCGAGAGCGTCCCTTACGCGGACGACGTCGGCGAAATTTCCTTCCGCCGCACCGCGGGAGAGGATGGAGTCGCCAAGACGAGCAATGGGGGTCCGTGCGGCTGCGAACAGTCCCCCGCCGGGACCTGACCGGACGGTGATGACCCCACGGGACTGCAGGATGCGGAGGGCCTCGTTGAAAGTACTCTTGGCCACGCCACACTGCTCCTGAAGTTCCTTCTTCGTACCCAGCCGCGCCCCCTGAGGTGCCCATTCCGCGAGTTGACCGATCGCCAGCGCAGCCTGCTCGGGACGGCTCAGCGCCGCATCCTTCAGCATTCGCTGCGCAAGATCGGTCATCGTGCCTCCGCTTATCGTGTGGTCCCATCTTGCCGCACTAATCATGCTCGACAGCGATCGATACGACTCGGATCGTGACGTTGAGGTCGGGTTACAGGATCGTGCACATATTGACGATGCTCAATACGGCCGACAACATGCAGGAGGCAACCCGCGATGTCGTGACGTCGATGCTCGTTGGGACCGATGCCACCCAGCCGGGCGATAAACTCCCGGCCGTGTCGTAGGTGTCAGGAACCTCGACAAATGGGCGGTCACGGTCGAATCGCGTAAGCGAGTGCCACCGCCACCCACTATGGATGGATGGCTCGTTCGGCTTCCACTTCGGACAGTCCGACCCACCCCGGCACTCTTACCGGCCCTCGCGCGAATTCGTACGACGCGCCCACCTGGAGCAAGGTGGCCTCGGCCAGCGGCCGGCCGATGAGTTGCATTCCGATCGGCAACCCGTCGGACGACATGCGGACCGGCACGGACAACGCCGGCAGGCCGGTGAGGTTCGCCGGGGACGAGAGACGGACGTAGGTGTCACTGATACCTTCACTGGTCCCGTCGGGCCAGTCGATGGTCTCCTGACCCGCCCGCGCGGCTACCGATGTCACGGTCGGTGCGGCGAGCACGTCGATGTCATCGAACAGATCCGCCCAAGCCTGACGGATCAACGCGCGGGATCGTTGCGCCCGGAGGTAGTCGGTCGCGAGGAGGTGTTGCCCGGCTTCGAGGAGGATACGGACGTCGTCCGAATACAGTTCAGGGTGGCGGTTCAGTGAATCCTGATGGTAGGTCGTGGCTTCCGGAACCATCAGACCCCATTGTGTGGCTTGCACTAGGTGGGTGAGCGGCAGTTCCACCTCGACGAGGGTGGCACCGAGCCCGGCGAGTGTGTCGATCGCTTCCAGGACGTGCGCTTGCACCTCGGGTTCGACGTTGTCGAAGTAGTAGTTCGTCGGAACGCCTACTCGGACGTCCGTCAGGTCTCTCCCTGAATCGGGAACGTAGCTGCCCTCGGTGTGCCGCAAGCTGGCGGGGTCTTTGTCGTCGTATCCGACGAGTGCGTCGAGTGCGACCGCCGCATCACGCACGGTGCCGGCGATCGGACCGACGTGATCCAACGACCACGACAGTGGGGTGACGCCTGCGCGGGAGACCAGGCCGAATGTGGGCTTGAGCCCGACGACCCCGCAGAGCGCGGACGGAATCCGGATCGAACCTCCGGTGTCACTGCCGAGCGCGATACCCACGATCCCCGCGCTGACCGCAATCGCAGATCCGCCGCTCGAGCCACCGGGCACGCGGTCGACAGCCCACGGATTCCTGCTCTGCGGTGTGATCGTTCCGAAAGCGAACTCGTGCGTGTGGGTTTTGCCCAGCGAGATCGCGCCCGCCGACTGCAACTTCCGCACTGCGGTCGCGTCACGGTCGGGAACGTGAGTTGCCCGCACCGCAGAACTGGACGTGGTGAGCACCCCGGCAGTGTCGAAGAGATCTTTGATCGCGATCGGAATGCCGTGCAGCGGCCCGCGATATCGGCCCGCAGCGATCTCCGATTCGGCGATGGCCGCTTCTCGCCGCGCCGCGTCGGCCGTCACCGTGACGAAGGCAGACAGGTGCGGATCGACGCGATCGAGGTGATCGAGCGCGGAGTCGATCAGTTCGACCGGTGACAACTCTCGGCGGGAGATGGCGTCGGCTGCGGCGGTGAGGTCCAGCTCATGCGGTTGCATCGGGTGTTCCGTTCTGCGGGTGGGTGAGCGCGACGAAGGAGAACGCCGGTGGAGTCTCCGCGTATTCGACGTCGTCGAGAGCTCTCAGGACACCGCGGATGCCCATGACGGTGGCCGCCACGGCTGCGGCGTGCTCATGATTTCGGTGTTCGGAGTGTGTGGTCACGGCGAAGTCCTTGGTTGTGGGTGAAATGTCTACGGGATCGCGGTGGCCGAATCGAGCACGAAACCTGTTGCGGTGCTGCGCACGCGTCCGCCGGTGGGGTAAGTGAAATGGCTTCCGAGCAGCAGGGTTTCGGTGTCGGCGATGCTCGACAGGATCGTCTCTCGTGTGCGTTCCGACAACGCTGGATCGACGTCCACTCCGCAGCACAGGCGTGGGTGGGCGAGCTGGATGGGGTGGTGGAGGAAGTCCCCGGTGACCAGTGCGGTCTCGCCGGCGGAGCTGATCCGGACCGACACGTGCCCCGGAGTGTGGCCCGGAGTGGGGAGCAGTTCGACTCCGTCGGCGATCTCGACGGGTGTCTCGGCGTCGACGAGTTCCATTTGACCGGCCTGGCGAATCGGGGTGATCGAATCGGCGA
>NZ_LTCZ01000153.1:0-26317 GCF_001583455.1 Rhodococcus sp. LB1
GCCCTCCGCAGGATCTCCCGCTCGGTTTCGAGCTTCCGGATCTGAGCCTTGAGCTGCCTGTTCTCTTCCTCCAACACGGACTCGGACGATACCTCGCCGGCCGGTCGTGACGGCCCCTTGGCTCCGCGCTCGGCCGCGGGAGCGCCGGTGCGTTTGCGTTCGGCGCGCACCCAGTTGCGCAGCGTCTCGCGGCTGATTCCCAGATCCCGGCCGATGCCCTCGAACGTGTGGCTCGGATCGGACAGGTACAGCGCGACGGCATCGGCCTTGAACTCCGCCGAGTACGCCTTCATCGCCATCAGTGACATCTCTTCCTCTGGGTCTTCACGACCCAGTGTCCAGGATGTCCTCACTCAAGGGGGAAGCCCCCTTCAGGATCGTGGGAACACAGGCGCGAGGTGAGATGGCCGCTCGGGCGGCCCTGGAACTGTCGGCGCCCCGACATCGGAGGTCCCACCGAGGACCCGCCCCGCGACACCCTCGCCTTGGCGGAGATCGAGCAGTGGTCGCCCGACACCCGAAGGATCGACGAACGGGACTTCAGGTCTTGGCCGTGGCCAATGGGTAGGTCAGGTCGGCCCAAGGTTGGAAACCTCTGTGTGCTCGGCGGGCGTGAAGGTTCGAAGGACCGCGCGCGTGGCCCGTACTCGTTCGAGCGCACAGTCTTGTTCGGCGTTCATCGACGTCGCGGCAACTGCTCCTGTGCGTTTCCGACGGCCGACATGAGGTCGCGTCCCAGGCGTTGGTAGGTGCGCAGCCACACTGCGTCGACCGGTTCGTCGTGGAGGTGCGCCATCAGCGTTTCGCTGTTGTTGCCGGAGTCCAGCCATCGGCGCATCTCGGTGGTCCGGTCCTGCACGGCGTGCAGCAACTGCTCCGGAACGGTCGAGTTCGTCATCGGGTGCCGTCCTCCCTTGCTGTTCACCTCAACGTTTTTCGTTGCTCATTGTGGTGCGTTGGCTGTCATGCGTTCCATCGTCGGTGGCCGCCACCGTCAGGCGTATTCGAGTGAGTCGGCCTCGTCGAGCGAGTCCCAGGCGATCTCGTAGCGCTTGCGGGTCATGTCGTCGGCGTCGGTGAGGAGCGCCTCGAACAGCGACCGGGGGTCGGCGTGCCATGACCTGGCCAGGGCCTCGGTCTCCCGCGGGGAGAAGAGGCCGGACCGGGCGGTGGCGGAAATCCAGTCGTCGAAGTCGCGCTCTCGGATCCGTTCGACTGCGTCGAGGTCGACCTTCCCGTCGTCGAGGTCGAACGAGAACATTGCCGCGACAACGTCTCGGGGCGACTGGCTGGCGATATCGGCGGCGACCCGGCCCGTGATGATGGGGTTGCGGTCCAGCTGTTCTGTGGTCATGGCGACCGCACCTCCTCGAGTGGGCGAGGGTTCCGACTCACTCTGTGTGTCGATTCGTGGGGGAAGCCTTAGGTGGCGTGTTTCTCAGCAGGGTAAGGCATCTCCGCATCGCTAGCTGTGGCGTGCGTCACATTACTGGGCGGTAGTGATCGAACCCGCAGGATGGCCTCGTCGGATGCGCCAATGGTTGCACTGTTGGAGTATTCCCGGATGGCATGCGACCCAGCGTCACTGGACGGTTGACCTAATAGCGTTTGCGCTCAATGTATTCCACACTGTCACCGGAGCCGACCCGGTTCCGGGGTGCTCGGGTAGTGGTGTCGGCACGAATGTTCGGGCCGCGGAGGTAGGGCAGGGAGCGGCAGGATGCGGGCACATCGACAGATGAGGTGGGCGGCCGCGGCAGTGGGCGTCGGGCTGGCCGCAGGGATTCTTTGGGCACCGGTCGCGGCGGCGGAGGAGGTTCCGGATCTACCCGGGGCGAGCTCGGTGTGGCAGGTACCGGACCGCGTCGGTCCCGCCCAGAGCGCGCATCCCGATGCCGCCCGGTATGCGCGGCAGCACCCGGGATCGGTTCCGCCTGGAGTCAACGATTTCACCTGCACCCCGACCGCCGTGCATCCGAGGCCGGTGGTGTTGGTGCATGGCACGGACTCGAATGCGTACTCGGACTGGGCGGCGCTCGGTCCGCGACTGGCCGGGGCGGGGTATTGCGTGTTCGCGCTGAATTACGGGGGTGCGCCCGGGGGCGACAACTACGGGACCGAGGACATGACGGTCAGCGCCGGTCAGCTGGCGCAGTTCGTGGCCGAGGTCCGCGCCGCGACCGCGGCTGCCGAGGTCGATATCGTTGGCTACTCGCAAGGGGCGATGGTGGCCCGCTATTACGTCAACCGGCTCGGTGGTGCAGCCATGGTCGATCAGTGGGTTGGTCTCGCCTCACCGACCTACGGGGGCACCCTGTTCGGTCTCGTTCCGGTCCTCGAGCAGACTCCCGGCGGCATGCAGTGGGCGCGCAGGGTGCTTCCCCCGGAATTGGTGTCGCCCGCATTGGAGCAGCAGGCCCAGGGCTCGCCGTTCCTCGACGACCTCAACAGCGGGGGAGACACCGCCGGGGGAACCCGGTACACGACGATCGGTTCATGGGTCGACGAGGTCATTCAGCCGGCGACCAACATCGCGTTGCGCGACGGGTCGGCGACGAACCTGATGATTGGGGACCTGTGCCCGTCCAATCAGTCCGGGCATTTCCGGATGCCCTACGACGAGTACACCCTGCAACTGGTGATGAGTGTGCTCGATCCCGCACAGGCGGCGACACCGCCGCCGTGCACCGTGGTCCCGGCGGGCACCGGGGTACTGGAGATGATCCTCACCGAGAAGTTCTGATGGCTGCGGTGTCAGGGGCTGACGGGTCCGCGGCACCACGCCACCAGGGCGAGCGCGGCGGCGGCGGCGCGGCTGGTGAGTGCCGGCATGAAGCGGGATGCGGAACCTGCACTCCGGGCATTGGCTACTGGACGGTGGCTCGAGGTTGCCGGGGACCGCTGCGGTAACGGAGTGTGTGCCCGCGTGGATACAGTCACCGTGTCCTGACGAGGGGCGCAGAGGGAGCAGGACGTGGTGTGGCGAGGTGTGCGGGGGTTGATGGCGGCGGTTCTCGGTGTCCTTTTCCTTGCGATTGCAGTTCCGGTGCCGGCGAACGCGGAACCGCTGTATCCGTGGCCGGACCCGGACCCGTTCTACGTCGCTCCCACCGATCTCGGGGCCAAGCAGCCCGGCGATGTGGTGCGGACGCGGCGGATCGACACCTGGATGTACGCCAACTCCGATGGGTGGCAGATCGCGTTCCGGTCGACGAACTCGGCCGGCAACCCCATTCTGGCGGTCACGACGGTGCTCCTTCCCAGGGGTGTGGCGAATCCGCCGTTGGTGTCGTATCAGGCGATCGTCAACTCGTTGGGAACCAATTGCGCGCCGTCCCGGGCCCTGTTCAACCTGGAGATGCAGGAATCACCCGGGATGTATTTGGGTCTGCAGCGGGGGTGGGCGGTCTCGGTGCCCGATCACCTCGGCCCGACCGGTGCATACGGTGCGGCCAAGCTCGGCGGCATGATCACCTTGGACAGTGTCCGTGCGGTGCAGCGGGTAGCCGAACTGGGCCTGGCGAACAGTCCCGTCGCTTTGGCGGGCTACTCGGGTGGGGGAATGGCCAGCGCGTGGGCGGCGGCGCTCGCGCCGACCTATGCCCCGGAGCTGAAGCTGGCGGCGGTGGTGCAGGGCGGCGTGCCGGCGGATCTCGAACAGATGGCCGAGGGGCTGGGCTTCAACCCGCATCCGGGGTTCGGGCTGGCCTTCGCGGCGGCGATCGGCCTCGAGCGAGAGTACCCGGATCGGTTGCCGGTGTCCTCGCAGCTCAATGAGACCGGTCGGTGGTTGCGAGAATGGATGAGCAACGAGTGCCGACGGTTCCTGCTGTTCCATGGCGCTTTCCGCAACGCCGGGCAGTTGGCGGCGTCGACCAGTCTGATGGCGAGTTCGGCGGCGCGGCAGGTGTTGCGGGAGAACAGCCTCCGGTATTTCGAGGGGGTGCCGTCGGCGCCGATGTATATGTGGCACGGCACGCTCGATGGGCTCACTCCGTTCGATTCGGTGGCGGAGGTGGCGCGCCGGTACTGCACCGCGGGTGCGAAGCTGACGTTCGTGCCCTACGACATCTCCGAGCACATGACCACCGCGGTGGTGGGTTTTCCGGATGCGTACGAGTTCATCGCGGCACGTTTCCGGGGCGAGCCCGCCCCAACACGGTGCTAACCGCCGGCCCAGGCCGCGCCGAACTGAAAGGTGCATGACGCCCCGGTTCCCGGCTCGTCGCCTGCACAGTCAGCTCTGGGTGGCGTCAGGCGTCGTTGGCACGAATCTCGTTAGTAGCCGGGTGATTACGTGACTAGCACGGATTGGGTCCAGGAGGGAGCGTCGTGGACGACCGTCTCACCGCACGGGATCTTTCGGGGCAGGCTCGAGTTGTGCCGTGTTCGGCGCCTGAAGTATCGCGCACCGTGGGGTCCGTGTCGCTCGACAAAAGGGGTTTGAACTGCCGTTTCAGGCTTACCGTGGCGGTATGAGAGGTGAGGAGGCGCGCGTGGCCCGAGACTTCGCGGAGTGGTTGTCGTCTCAGGGCTGGACGGTGCGTACCGACGAGGATGTCGTCGACATCGTTGCCGAGAAGGACGGGCGCCGGCTCTACGTCGAGGTCAAGGGTGCGACCGCCGCGCCGGGGTTGGATGTCGATACCGCGATCGGGCAGCTGGTGAGGCGGATGCCGAGCGAGGCGGATCAGTCGGTGTCGTTTGCGTTGGTCGTGCGTGACGAGCCGCGTTCGGTGGAGGCTGCGGTGCGGGCACCTCAGCGGATTCTGGATCTGTTGGGGATGGCGCTGTATGCGGTCGATGAGGACGGTGGCGTGCGGCAGCTCTTCGGCCGCGTATGAGACTGTTCCCGGCACGGGCGGGGATGGACAGCAGGGTGGCCGGTAGCATCGCCACGCCCCGCGATGGTGGGGGTAGTGCGGTGATGGGGNNCCCCGCCCGCCCCACCGCGTTCATCGCCGGCCCCCAACAGGCCGGTGGAGGGGCGGGGTCAGGCCGCCCGGATCGAGTGTGTGCGCGGCAGTGACATGGCCGTGGCGGATTCCCGGTCGGTAGGTGGTGAATCTTTCGAACACGGTGCTGCAGACCGGTGACTGCCGCTGCGTGGTACCTACCCCAGGTATCGGGTGGGTGTTGTGCTCGGTGTCGGTGACCTGAGCCCGGATCAGGTGGCGTTGCGTTCGGCGGGTCCCACCGCGTCGAGCACGGCGGCACGCGTCGAGGCGTCGGGGGTGAGAGCTGATTCGACGGTTCCGGTATTGAGCAGTTGCCGCCACCTGGCCTCGTCGAATGGCGATGGGCGCGTAGCGGACAGGAACTTCTCGACGGTGTGAAGGAAGCGCAGGGGGTCGTCCCGGAAGGGGAAGTGACCGCCGCCCGGGAAGATCTCCAGTCGCGAACCCGGCATTGCCGCGTGCGCGGTGTGGGCGTGGCTGACGGGGATGACCGTATCCCGATCTCCCCAGATGAGTTGAACAGGAAGACTTGCCGTGAGATAGCAGCGGTCGAGCATGGTCACCGTCTGTCCGCGCCAGTCGACCACCGCACGCAGGGTGCGTAGGTAGGCCTCGTACGCGGAGGGGTCGGGCAGTTCGGTCAAGATACGCACCAGATCCGGTGTGTCGTGCAGCGTCGCACCGGGGTGCAGGGGAGTGCCGTGCAGCCGAGTCAACACCGTTCCCACCCACCGCACCGCGGGCACCGCACCCGGCAGGCGCAGCAACTTCAGTGCCTCATTGACGATCGGCGTCGCCGCGAGCCGCAGGAGTGGATGAACGTCGGTGGTGATACCGCCGGCGGAAACCAGAATGAGCCGATCCACCATCTGCGGGAACTGGTAGGCGAACTGCATCGCGATGCCGCCGCCGAGCGAATGTCCGATCACGGTGGCGTGGTCGATTCCCAGGGTCGAGAGTAGATCGCGCATGCCGTTGGCATAGGCGGCGACCGAATAGTCGGCACGGGGTTTGTCGGACCGTCCGTGGCCGAGTAGATCGGGTGCGATCACGGTGTAATTCTCGGCGAGATGCGGGATGATCTCGGTCCATGTCGACGAGTTGTCGCCGATGCCGTGCAACAGCAGCAGCGCGGGACCGTCACCGGCCATGCGGAAGGCGCGCCGGTACCCGTGGATGGTGCGGAACATCATCTGCGGCTCGGCGTCGGGCACCGGCCTGAGCCTGCGCATGCGACTGGGGTTCATCGCACCCTCCTCGACTGTCGCGTTCTACGTCGATTCTTCGCTTCACCCCGTCGACACACGTGACGACACGCCCCACCCGAGGGTGTCGACATCAGAAGGCCATTGCCTCCGCCCTATGCCCCGAAGTAGGCGCGAGAACGTTCGCTGGTTATTCGCGGTGGAGGCCGCGGCGTTACACGCGCTGCGGGACGGATAGCCGCGCTGCCCGGGCGTTCTCGTGGGCGACTATTGCTTCCTGCCGGCCCCGATCGGTTCCTCGCCCAGCGCGCAGACCTCACCGCTCCCGCCTGGCCGCACGCGCCGGGGTAACCGTGGACACCAAGAGGTCGAGTAAATGTTGGTCGCTGGTCTGCGCTGGAGACCCCTCCACAGCCGATCGGCATGTGTCGACGATGCTGCGTGGTCGAGGTTCTTCGACATAGTTTTCTCGCCATGGGTTTTCGACACATCCGACCTGGCGAATGTTCCGTTTAGCGCGCGTGTCGGGTAAGGATCGACATCTTCAGTCCGTCCCCAGCCGTCTTTCATGTAGACGACGGGGCGATCCAAGGGTGGATACTGCGTGGTGGACAGGTCACTTTCACCGAGATCCACGACGCAGACGCGGCGGCCGATGCCACTGCTACTTCCTGGTGTCAGAAGTGACAGGCCATCGGCAGATACGGATCAATCTGGCTAACAGCACTGTTCGCAGTGCGGGCCCAGCGCTGGCGAGTGGCTCGGGTCTGAGCAGCCCGGACAAGCCCCACACGACTCGCCGGCCTGGACCCGTGGTGGACACAATCCATGACGCAAAAGTCCAGGTCAGTGGTGCCACCGCCGCAGCGACTGAAGATAAGGGTCGATTCTCGACACCTACTCGATCCGATGTTCAATGCCCTCCCAAGACACCAGGGATGAAGGTGGATGTAGGGGCGGTCGTAGAAGGTCGGCAGCATCGGAGGTTACTGAGGTCGAACCGCGCCTAATCGGTGTCGTATGGTGGCCACCTGTTCGTCGGATCCGATGAGCTGTGCGATCGCATCTTGTTCGGCGTCGAAGGCGTCGGCCAGGGGTACACGACCGGCGATGTCAAGCAGTCGTTTTGCTTGACACAGCGCGGTACGGCTGTGGGGCGCGATTTCGTGCGCCAGTTCGAGTGCGGCTTCGAGCGGGTCGTCTGCGAGTCGGGTGGCAAGTTTCATCTCCGCCGCCGCAGTGCCGTCGAACTTTCGACCGGTGAAGGTCAGTTCCTTCGCCATGCCGTCTCCGATTGCCTTGGGAAGCAGTTGAGTACCAGCCATATCGGGGACCAGGCCCCATTGGATCTCCATGACGGACAGCTGAGTGTCTGGTGCCACTATGCGGATGTCCGCACCCAGCGCGATTTGAAGTCCGCCGCCGAAGGCCACACCGTGCACTGCTGCGACGACCGGAACTGGCACCATCGACCAGACGTGGACGGCCTTCTGCCCCAGTGCTCGGGCTGCGCCGAACCGGTCGCCGATCACGACGGCATCGGCTCCGTGTCCGCATTGCATCTGGGCGAACTGGGATAGATCCAACCCGGCGCTGAAGGCACGGCCAGCGCCGGATAGGACTACGACGCGTACGTCTGTTCTGTCGATGAGATGTGAGCCGGCTTGCACTAACGCCTCGAGCATGGCGCCGTCGAGTGCGTTGAGTTTGCGCGGGCGGTCGAGGACCACATGGGCAATTCCCTGTTGCACTGAACATCTCACGCGGTCGGCGAACGAGGCTTGCGTGTTCGCGGTCGTCATCGCACTCCTAGTCTGGACGGGTATGCCTTGGTGCGGTGGGCCGTATGTCGACGTCGTCGACGTCGCCGGGACGGGGGACTGAAAGGGACGTCACGTCCTCACCCGCAGAAATTGCGGGAGGATGACCGACGGTCACCGGTTGTTGCGGCCAGCCACGGCGGGTCGACTTTCGGACTGGCACCAGATCAGCCGGATGGTGTGTTGTGTATCAGGACGGATGCCGTTGACGGTGTGGACCCTTGACCGGCCCTATCCTTGCCGTGCTCGTGTGCCGCCCGAATCTGTGGGCCGTGTTCGTCGAGTAGTGGGGCGCGGGTAGTGGGAACGGCGGGGGTGCGGGAGAATTTCAGCGGTTGACCGGCCACGACGAATGACTGTGTACTGCCCGGGTGATCGAGTGTGAGGGCCATCTCGCGTGCTGCCACGTGGGGGTCTGCCATGATCTCGGCCGCGTCCCGCACTGCGCCGACAGGTACTTGACCGCCGAGGTGGGCGAGGATCTCCTCCTTGGATCGACTCCGAGCCCACCCGGCCAGCGCGTCGTAGACAGCTCCGCGACTGGCGACTCTCAGGTCGTTGGTGGCGAATGCGGGGTCGGCGGCGAGATCAGGGCGATCGATGAGTTCGCACAGCCGGCGCCAGCGGTTGTCGTTGGGTGCTGCGATCGCGATCCAGCCGTCGTTCGCGGGCAGGATGTCGAATGGGCTGAGCAGTGGGTGCTTGTTTCCCTCTGGTTTGGGCACGGCACCGGTGTAGGAGTGCTGGTAGACGATCCGCTCGCACAATGACATGACAGCGTCGTACATCGCGATGTCGACGAACTGTCCCGTGCCGCTTCCCCGCGCTTCGTAGAGCGCCGAGGTGATGCCGACTGCCAGCATCGTGCCGGGGAAAATGTCGGCGACTCCCGGTCCGACCTTGATGGGAGTGCCATCCTCGGTGCCCGTGATGCCCAGGATCCCCGCCATCGCCTGAATGACGACGTCGAAGGCTGGCCACGACTGATACGGGCTTTCCCCGGAACGTGGATCACCGAAGCCGCGGAGAGCGGCGTAGACCAGTCGCGGGTTCTCCGCGGCCAGGGACTCGTAGGACAGTCCAAGCCGTTCCATGACGCCGGGGGTGAAATTCTCGACAAGAACGTCGGCATCGGCGGCGAGGGTGCGCAGTGTCGCGGCGCCGTCCGCAGTCTTGAGGTCCAACACCACGCTGCGCTTGCCACGGTTCACGCTCTGGAAGTACCCGCCGAACGACCGTGTGCTGTCGTCGGCGGGGTACGGTCCCGCCTTGCGCGAGAGGTCTCCCGAGGGAGACTCGACCTTCAGTACGTCGGCTCCCAGATCGGCGAGCAGCATGGTGCAATACGGTCCTGCCAGGGCGTGTGTCAGATCGACAACACGCACCCCGTCGAGCGGCCCGGTCATTGTGCGGCCACCTGCTTCAGTAGCGGCATGAAGTACTGCTTGAATGCCTCCGGATTCTCCGACATCGGGAAGTGGCCTACCCCGGGCATCGTGGCGAAGGTGGCGCCGTCGATCTCCGCTACCAGGGCCTGACCGGCCGCGGGGTAAGCGGACCAGTCGTATTCGCCGTTCAGGATGTGAACCGCGGTCTTGCTGGTGTCGATCGTCTTCGCGGTTTCGGTCAGGTCATGCTCGACGAGGTAGTAGTGGAGGTCGCCCTTGAATACCGGCGGTGCGCCTTGGCTGTAGACCCACACGGTCTCGCGTTTGAATGCCTCGGGGCTTTGCGGTGCGCACAGGGTGTACATCAGTGCGGGTTTGGTGTCGTTCGAAATGCGGGGGTGGTAGAGCCAGGGCAGGATGCGTTCGACGCCGTGGCTTTCCATCGCCGCTTCGATTCCGATCACGGCCCGGTAGACCCCGGGGTGGTGCAGTGCGAGATCGGGAGCCAGATGCCCGCCCATCGAACATCCCGCGAAGATCGGTCGGTCGAGTCCGAGGGCATCGAGCAGTGCGAGGTGGAACGCGATGAAGAAGTTCTGGGTCAGTGAGTACTCTTCGGTCCACCACTGCTGTGATTCCGGCGGCAGTGACCGGCCGTGGAAGGGCACGTCGGGGGCGATCAGTCGATAGGTTGAGGTGAAGTCGGGGTCTTCGAGCAGGTGGCGCCACTGACGACTGTCGCAGCCGGCGGTGTGTTGCAGGATGACGGGCACTCCGGTGCCTGCTTCTTCGTAGTAGACCCGGTATTCCACGCCCTCGATGTCGAGGTAGACGTAGCGTCCGGTGATGTCGGCGGTGCGGGCGCTCATGCTGTCACCTCGTCGTTTGCAACGGTGCGGAACAGATCGCCGAGGCGCCTGATGGCTGGGTAGTAGGCCATGATCATCTCCATGTTTCCCTCGATGCGGAACCCGTGGTGCAGCATCGCGGGGTAGAAGTCCTGGTAGAAGGCGGTTGGTGTCGCGGCGAGCAGCGCGCTCCACTGCTCGTGCGAGCCGGCCAGCTGGATGTCGTACGAGTCGAAAGGTGTGACGACGGGGTCGATCTCGGCTACCTTTCCGCCTCTCAGCACCAGCCGGAAGGACTGGGTCTCACCGATGACGACGCGGATGGTGGTGTCGAGGTGGCGCGCCTGCAGGGTGAACTCGGGGTCTCCGTCCAGTACGGCGCGCAATCGTGCGAGATCGAGCGGCAGTGTCGGGTCCATGGGATGTCCTTTCATCGAGATAGCGAGGTCAGGGTTGACGCAGCAGATGCTGGGCGATGATGGTTCGCTGAATCTCCGAGGTGCCTTCGAAGATCTGGGTCAGTCGGGCATCGCGCCAGTGCCGTTCGACGGCGTACTCGGTGGTGTAACCGTTGCCGCCCAAGACCTGTAGGGCGGAGCTGGCTACTTTCTCGGCGATTTCGCTGGCAAACAGTTTTGCCATCGAACATTCCTGCTGACAGTCCTGTCCGGCATCGAATCGGGCCGCGGCGTCGAGGTAGAACGCGCGGGCCGCGGCGACCTGGGTGGCCATGTCGGCGAGCCGGAACTTGATTCCTTGGAACGAGGAGATCGGTTTGCCGAACTGAACGCGATCTTGCGAGTAGGCGAGCGCGTCTTCGAGGGCACCGCGGGCGGCACCGACTGCCCGGGCGGCGGTGTGCAGCCGACCCCAATTGATCAGGTTCGCGAACAACGCGAACCCGGTGCCGGTTTCCCCGTTCGGTCCGACCTGCATATGGGTAGCCGGAACCTCGAGGTCACGGATCTCGAGGGCCCACGAGGTGATGCCGTGATAGCCGATTTTCGGGATCGGGGTGCCGGTGATCCCGGGCGGGAACTCACCTCGCGGTTTCTCCACCAGGAAGACGTCGAGTCCTTCACGGCGGCCCGGGGCGGTCCGAGCAAGGATCAGGATGGCGTCGGCCGCCTCGGCCCAGCCGCACCAGCGCTTGTGTCCGTTGAGTATGTAGGTGTCACCGCGGCGTTCGGCCCGGCAGGACACCGCGGCGACGTCAGAGCCGGCTTCGGGTTCGCTAAACGCGCCCGCGGAAATGAATTTGCCGGCCGCTTGTCGACGGAGGATGTCCGCTCGCCAGGCGGGGTCGGCGACGGCGGAACCCGTCCCGTTGGCGCGGGCGATGATGCTGGCCGCGCTCATCCAGCCGCGCGACAGTTCTTCGGTGACCAGGCAGTACTCGGTCATGCCCAAACCCAGGCCACCGTACTCGCGATCGATCATGATGCCGAAGTAGCCGAGCTCAGCCATACGGTCGACGATCGACCACGGAATGTCCGCATGTTGCGGGTCCAACTTGTTTGCGACCGGCAACAATTCGGTCGCGGTGAAGTCTCTCGCCTCGTCGCGCAGTTTTTCCTGTGCGGGCGTCAGGATTGTCATAGTTCCACCGTCACGGTCTTGACTTGGGTGTAATGGTGCAGCGCCTCAGCGCCCTTTTCGCGGCCGTAACCGCTCTGTTTGTAGCCACCGAATGGAGTCTCGATGGCGGCGGCGAGCCAGGTGTTCACGTACACCTGTCCGGCCTCGAGCCGGTCCGCCATCCGCAGCGCACGGGAAATGTCCGAGGTCCAGACACCGCTGGCGAGCCCGAAGTCGCTGTCATTTGCGATCTGGACGGCCTCGTCCTCGGTATCGAAGGGGATCACCGCCAGCACGGGACCGAAGATCTCCTCACGGGCGATCCGCATGGAGTTGTCGACGCCGGTGTAGATCGTGGGCGGCACGAAGAAGCCGGCGCCCCGTCGGGTAGCGGAGAACGGCTCGCCGCCGAGCGCGGCCGTGGCACCGTCGTCGCGGGCGATCTTGAAATACTCCAGCACCTTGTCGTACTGGGCGCCGGTGGTGAGCGGTCCGAGCCGGCCACTCGAGGTCAGGGTCTGGCATGCGTCGACGAGACGGTCGACGAACTGGTCGTGGACGGCGCGTTCGACCAGGAGCCGCGTGCCGGCCGAACAGATCTGGCCGGTGTTGAGCGAGAAGGCGTTCAGTGCCCCGGTCACCGCCCGGTCCATGTCCGCGTCACCGAAGACGATGTTCGCGGACTTGCCACCGAGTTCGAGCGTGAGCGGGATGATCCGATCGGCAGCGACGTGGCCGATGTCGCGGCCGGCGCGCACCGACCCGGTGAATACGAGCCTTCGCACGCCTGAGTTCTCCACCAGCGCGCGGCCCGCGGTCCCGTCGCCGGTGACGACGTTGAGGACTCCGTCCGGCATGCCTGCTTCGGTGGCCAGTTCGGCCAGTCTCAGGGAGGTGGTGGAGGTGAACTCGGAGGGTTTGAGTACCACGACGTTGCCCGCTGCCAGAGCCGGTGCGACGGCACGAGATGCCTGGTTGAGCGGAGCGTTCCACGGCGTGATCACGCCCACGATGCCGAACGGCTCGCGGCGGGTGAAGCAGTGATGCCCCGGGCCGAGATCGATCGTCTCGCCGTGGAGTGCATTCACCAGTCCGCCGTAGAACTCGAAATAGCCGGCCGCACCGGCAATCTCCATCGGAGCTTGCCAGGCGGGTTTGCCGGTCTCGGTGCTCTCGAGTGCGGCGAGTTCGTCGGCGTGGGATTGGATCATCGCCGCGAGCCGCATCAGCACCCGGCCGCGTTCGATCGGCTTCTGCCGGCGCCACGCGTCGGCCGCAGCGGACGCCGCGTGGACGGCGTCCGCGACGTCCTCGGCGGTGCCCAGTGCGATGTCCGCTGCCGGGCTGGCGTCGGCCGGGCTGCGGGTGGTCAGTCGCTTGCCGCCGTGGCTGGGCGTGCTCTGGCCGTTGATCCAGTGGTCAAACCTGATGATCATGTCTGTGGTCTCTTCTCGAACGGTTTGGGTGCTCCCGGTTCACGGTCTGGTGTCAGCGGACGAGGTCACGGCCGATGATTTCCTTCATGATCTCGTTCGTGCCGCCGTAGATGGGTTGGATGCGAGCGTCCGCGTAGGCCCGAGCGACGGGGTACTCGAGCATGTAGCCGTAGCCGCCGTGCAATTGCAGGCATCGGTCGACGACGCGCTGTTGGAGGTCGGAGAGCCACCACTTGGCCTTGGCCGCGTCGACGGCGGAGAGCTCACCGTCATTGAGAAGCGCGATCGATCGATCCAAATAGGTCCATGCCACGTCCAGCTCGGTTCCGATCTCTGCGAGGACGAAGCGGGTGTTCTGGAAACCGTCGATACGCGTGCCGAACGCCTTGCGATCGCGCGCGTAGTTCTTGGTCCAATCGAACGCCGACTGGGCGCTGGCGAGGGAAGTGGCAGCAATGGACAGCCGCTCTCGGGGAAGCCTTTCCATGAGGTGGCCGAATCCTCCCCCGACGGTGCCGAGGACGTCCGCGTCGGTCAGCACGACGCCGTCGAAGAACAATTCGGCGGTGTCGTTGCCGCGTAAGCCCAGCTTCTCGAGCTTGCGACCCCGACGGAACCCCGTGGTCGTGGTGTCGACGAGAAACAAGGTGAACCCGCGTGCCCCCGCATCGGCGTCGGTGCGGGCGAACACCACGACCACGTCGGCGAGGATGCCGTTGGTGATGAAGGTCTTCTGCCCCTCCAGAATCCAGCCGTCGGCGGTTCGTCGGGCGGTGGTACGCACTCTCTGAAGGTCACTGCCCGCACCGGGCTCGGTCATGGCGAGCGCCCCGATCGCAGTTCCGGCGCACATCGCCGGTATCCATCGCGACTGTTGGTCGGTGGTTCCGAGATCGATCAGATACGGCAGGACGAGATCGTCCTGCACGGAGAGCCCCGCGTTGAAGGAGGCCGAGTCGGCCGCGCAGAGCTCCTCGATGACCACCATCCGGTACCGGTAGTCGGCGACCCCACCGCCGCCGTGTTCGGAGGGGGCGCCGATCCCGAGCAGTCCCAGCGATCCGGCCATCGACCACACCGACCGGTCCACCAGTCCGGCCTGCTCCCAGCGTTCCCGGTGGGGGGCGACCTCACGGGTTACGAACTCCCGCACGGTCTCTCGGAAGAGATCGTGATCAGTGTCGTACAGGGTGCGCTTCATGACGAGCTCAGGCTCCCGGTTCGAAGCGGGTGGTCCGGGCCATGCCGAAAACTCGGCCGCGTTCGGCGGTGGGCACCGCCAGCTTGCGGCTCGCCTCGTCGATCATCTCGTCGCCGAGCATCACGGCGCCGCGGCCGCCGCCGGCCTCGGAGGTGTAGTGCGCGTAGGCCTCGAGGATCAGTTCGGCCTTGTCGTAGTCCTCCTGAGTGGGCGCGAAGACCTTGTTGGCCGTGTCGAGTTGGCCCGGGTGCAGCACCCACTTGCCGTCGAAACCGTAGGCGGCGGCGCGTTCCGACGCGGCCCGGTAGCCGTCGGTGTCACGGATCAGTGCATACGGGCCGTCGATGGCCTGCAGGCCGTGCTTGCGGGCGGTCATGGCGATCGTCATCAGGACGGTGTCGAACGGGTCGAATCCGGACGAACCGGGTGCCCCGATCGTCAGTGCGGGCATCTTCATGGCGGCCATGAAGTCGCCTGGGCCGAAGATGAGGGTTTCCGTGCGGGCTGTGGCGGTCGCGATTTCCTCGATTTCGCTCAGCCCGGCGGGGCCTTCGATCTGCGCTTCGATGCCGATCCCCCCTTCGGGCAGGCCCTGTTCGCGCTCGACCTGGGTGAGCAGAATGTCGAGCCAATGGATGTGTGCGACCTTCTCCACCTTGGGGAGCATGATGCAGTCCAGGTTGGCCCCGGCGCCGCGGACGATCTCGAGGACGTCTTCGTGTGCCCAGACGGTGTCGGCGTCGTTGACGCGCACCACGCGGGTCTTTCCGGTCCAGTCGCCGTGGTTGAGGGCCTCGACGATGGTGGCGCGGGCCGCGGGCTTGGCGATGGGGGCCACCGAGTCCTCGAGATCGAGGAAGATCTGGTCGGCCGGCAGGCCCTGGGCCTTCTTGATCATCTTGTCGCTGCTGCCCGGGACGGCCATGCACGAGCGACGCGGACGGAAGGGGCGGTTGTTCAGCATTGTCAGTCAGCTTTCTGTCGAGATGAGGGAGGAAGAGGATGCGGTGGGTGCCGCGGGTTGTTCTGCGGTTCGGCGGCGGACCTGGACTCTGCGGGTGGTCTGGCAGACGATCTCGCCTCGCTGGTTGACACCGAGGTGCCGGAACGTCACGACGGCGTCACCACCGTCGAGGGGGTCGTTGGCAAGCACCTCGGTCGCGGCCCCCACGGTGTCACCATGCTTCACAGGAACCGGGAATCGGATGTCGTCCAGACCGAGTTCGCGCACCGCCTGCCCTGTTGTGTCCTGGGTGGCGAGACCGACTGTCAAAGAGAGGGTGAGACCGCCGAAGTTGATCCGCTCGCCGAAGGCGGTGCCGGCCATTGCTTGCTCGCTGAAATGGCCGGGCGCGCTGTTCATCACCAGCAGGGTGAGCCCGTTGAGGTCGAGGTCGGTGATCGTGCGTGAGCGGGCGTGCCGGAACCGTGCTCCGACCGTGAAGTCCTCGGCATAGCCGTCCGGCACCGCCAGAAGCTCGGCGGAACTCGTGCGCCGGCGCACGAGGTTGGTGCGGTGAAACTCGATCACGGCCTTTCCCGCGGTGTCACGGCCCACGGTGTGCCAGGTGACGATGCCGGCGTAGGGGCGCGTTTCGGATGCGCGTGCCTCGACGACCGTGCTCGAGGCGTAGACGGTCTCGCCCGGATAGACGTCGCGGAGGTACGTGACATCCGTTGCGCCGAGGAACGGTCCGCCGAGCTCGCTGAGGTCCTCCACGCTGAGACCGAAGACCACCGAGAACACCAGCAAAGGGTTGATCACCTCGTCGGGGTGCCCCGCCGCCTTTGCGGCTGCCCGATTGAAGTGCACAGGGTTGAACGCGAGTGTCTGGGTGCTGAAGGTCACGTTGTCACTGGCGTGGATCGTCCGACCCCAGTGGTGATCGAAGACTCGCCCGACGACGTGGTCCTCGAAGAAGGTGCCGCGAGGGATCAGTGGCCAATTCACCGGATCCGTTGTCATGCGAAAAATCTCCTAAGCGTTTCATCTAGTGACATGTCGTGACACTGAGTGGCACGCATTGAGTGTGTATCGCCGGTCACATCGTTGTCAAGGGGCGCGTGAACCAGGTATTTCCCGATTCAGGGAGTGTTCGATGCCGCCGGGCATACCATCTGTGCCATAGAATGAACCGCTGTGCGAAGCTTCCTCACATTCCATGATTGGACGTAGCCCCTGATGACCAGCACGCGATCCGAGGTGGACCCGGTAGTCGACCAGCCGCAGGCGGCAACCGGACCGGCGGGCACGCAGACCCTTATCCGCGGTCTGCGCGTCGTGGAGGCCGTAGCCGCTCAAGGCCAGCCGATCGGAGTCGGCGACCTCTCCCGCCAACTCGACCTGCCGAAGTCGACGGTGCAACGGCTACTGCGCACTTTGCAGCAGGAGGGATGGGCGGAGACCTCGGACGAGCCGATCACCCGGTGGCAACTGAGTCCGCGGCTGCTCGCCCTGGCCCGCCGGAATGCGCCGGCGCAGAGCCTTCGTGACGTGGCGCTTCCCTATCTGACGGAGCTGGGAGAGCGCACCGGGGAAACCATCCATTTCTCCCTGCCAGATGGTGACAGCCAGTTGGTCCTCATCGAGCGAGTCGACTCGATTCATCCGGTCCGAACGTTCAACCAGATCGGGGCAGGAGTCGCATTCCACACCAGTGCGAGCGGGAAAGCGTGGTTGGCGATGCTGCCCGACGACGAGCTCGAGGCGATGCTCGCGCGACCGCTGGCCAAGCCCACTGCCAACAGCATCGTCGATCCAAAGCAGCTCCTCCACCAGATCCTCGAAGCGCGAGAACGCGGGTACGCAGTCAACATCTCCGAGAACCGTGCCCACGTGTGCGCGATCGGTGCCGCAGTTCCCGGCCCTTCCGGCCGGCCCGTCGCGGCAGTGGCGATCAGCATGCCCGACATTCGGTTCATGCCCGCCCGAGTGCCGGAATGGGGAAGCTGGGTACGGCAGACTGCGCAGTCAATCGGCGATGCGCTCGCCGATTGACCGCGCGAGTGGTCACTGAATGGATCGACCACCGTCGACGTCGAGGCACACACCGGTGAGGAATCCGGCCTGATCCGACGCGAGGAAAGCGATGGCTGAGGCGACATCGTCCGGCGTTGCGATGCGGTCCATCGGAATGTTCGCGGTCAACCCGGTACGAGCCTGGTCGTCGAGTTCGTCGATCCCGAGCGCGTTTTTGATGAAGCCGGTCTGCGCGACGACCGGATTGACTGCGTTCACCCGGATCTGCGGACCTACCTCGGTAGCCAGACTGCGGGTGAGCGTGATGACCGCTCCCTTGGTCGCGTTGTAGATCGACAGCCCTGGTCGGGGTCGCTTGCCGGCGATGGAGGCGACGTTGATGATGACGCCGCCTCCGGCCCGGGTCAGAGCCGGGATGGCGTACTTGCTGCCCAGGAACACACTGCGCACGTTGACGGAGAGCTGGAAATCCACATCCGCAACATCCATGTCCACCAGGGGCATGTTCCGGTGCGGCAGTCCGGCATTGTTGACCATGACGTGCAGGGCGCCGAAACGTTCTTCGGTGACGGCGACGAGGTCACGCATGGTATCGGGATCGGTGACGTCGGTGGTCACCGCAATCGCGGACGGCAGTTGGTCCGCCACCTCTTTGGCCCTGACGCCGTCGATGTCGGACACCACGACGTTTGCGCCGCCGGCAGCGAAGGTCCGTGCAGTTGCAGAACCGAATCCGCCGGCACCGCCGGTGACGATGACGGTGCGGTTGTCGAAAGAAATTTCCATGTCGTACTCCTGATTCTCGGTGGGGCTCGGAACGTGGCGCGAAGAGCCGATCACTCCAGGCGGAGAAGGCTTGTCACGGTGGAGACATTGCTGCCGTCGGGCAGCTCCTCGATTGCCCCTATCAACGCGGTGCATCGTTCGGACCCGACCACGGGGCCGACAAGCTCGTGGAATTTCTCGCGCACGATCGCACGCCGCTCACGCGCTGTGAGAGGTAAGGCCGAGTCAGCCGAGGCATGCAGTGCCGTCCCTCCCTCGAGCACGACGCGGACATGGGTTTGCTGAGGCCGTAGTGCCGCATTGAACCGGATCCGGACGCGTTCGGCCGCCGATCTCAGGTCGGGGTCGAGGACGGCCGCGTGGGTGAAATCTACGACCTGGCACGAACCCCGAACGAGGGCCAGTGCTGCGGTGAACGCCAGGCTGAATTTGCCCTCCAACGGTGTCGTGGCCGCCGGGATCGCGCAGACAGTTCGCAACAGCTCCGGCACTGTCAGCTCGATCTCGCGCACGCGCCTGGGGTCGAGACCCTCGCGCAAAGTCAGCAGCGCATCGATCGCTGCGTGGGTACCGAAGCATGCAGCGTGCCTCTTGACCAAAACCTCACGTAGGTACCATCTCTCGGCAAACGGAACGATCACCGATTCAACAGCGGCCGCGTGACCGTGAGTTGCCGCGAATCCACCAGGCCCGAAGAGTGCATCACCCGGAGCTGTGACATCGGCCGCGGCCAACTGGGCCGAAAACAGTCCCGCCTCAGACGCCCGCCCCACCTGCATCGCTTTACCCATCGAGCCGAACACCGCGCGTAAGCCTGCAGCTTGCGTCGCTGCGAGACCCCAGGCGCGTTGAATGCCGGCCGGCCCGAGACCGAGCAGGTGCGCGACACCGGTTGCGGCTCCGAAGACTCCCACCGTGGCGGTGGGATGGAATCCCGCCTCGTAGTGCCGGGGCGCAAGCGCGGCACCGATGCGGGCTTGGGCTTCGAACCCGGCGATGTACGCGGCGAGCAGTCGACCGCCGTCGACACTGCTCGGATGCGCTGACGCCTCGACTTGCGCCCACACGGCGGGAAGAAGTGGCGCAGACGGGTGGAGCCCGCCCACAGGCAACCAGTCATCGAAGTCCAGAACATGAGCCGCGATGCCGTTGACCAGCGCTGCTGAGCGTGGCCCCACACGGGCCCCGTAGCCCAGTCGCGTGCAACGACCAGAATCGTTGGCGACCTCAGCCACCAGCTTCACGACTTCATCGCACGAGCCACCGATAGCAACAGCCAACGTGTCGATGATGCAATCCACCGCGATCTCGACGACGTCCGCCGGAACAGCCGCAAGTCGAAGCGCCGCCGCTTCCGATGCAATGTCGGCTTCACCAGCGCCCGCAGTTTCCGTCATCAAATGGTCCCTTCGAAGGATCGTGCCGTCAAACAGCATGGTGGTTCATTCAGTGGTGTCAATCCTTCATCAACGCGATCACGATCGCGGGAAGTTCCGGCCCTGCCGCCCTTGACAATCGACTTCCGGCAAGCTGTGATGGGCATCACGACACTCTATGGCACGACGTTTTATCAGATGATACAAGCTCCGGAGGAATGAATGGAAGTCATTGATGCAACGGACGGCGGGGCGCAGTTCAGCGCCCGGCTCAACCGCATCCCTGTGATGACGAGGTCTCACAAACGCTGGCTTGCCGTCCTGGCGGCGTTGTTACTGGTCGACATGGCCGACCTGAACACCTTCGCGTTCGCCGCACCGGCCATCCGGGCGGACTGGGGTCTCTCGGTGAGCGACGTCGGCACGATCACGGCAGCGTCATTTCTCGGTATGTTCGCCGGCTCCATCGTGGGTGGGCGTCTTGCCGACCGCTTCGGCCGCAAGCGCATCATCATCGGCGCCACCGTCTCCTTCTCGACCTTTTCGCTCCTGTCCGCATTCGCGGTCGGCGTCGCAGATCTGGCCGTGTATCGAGTTCTGACCGGTGTCGGACTTCAAGCCATGACGGTGGTCGTCCTGACCTACGTCTCGGAGATGTTCCCGAAACTGCATCGTGGACGTGCGCAGACGTGGATCGTTGCATTCAGCCTGCTCGGTGTCCCCGCCATGGCCTGGCTCGCACGCTGGATCGTGCCAATCGGACCCTCGGCGTGGCGCTGGATCTTCGTTCTCGGCACGTCCGGACTGCTCCTCATCGCGGTCACCGCACGCTGGCTTCCGGAATCGGTTCGCTGGTTGCAGGAAAATGGTCATTCTGAACGCGCTGAGGAAATCGTCGCGCGGATCGAGAGTGAGGCACGGGAAATCACACGTGCCGAACTGCCGCCGATCCTGCCGCAGCCAGTCGTTGCGGCAGGCCGACCCGGCGATCTGTTCCGGGGCGGGTACTCCAAGAGGACCATCGTGCTGTGTTTGACCATGGCACTCGCACTGTCCGGGTTCTACGGCTACAACTCCTGGGTCCCGACGCTCCTCACCGAGCATGGGTTCACCACCACCCAGAGCCTGACCTATTCCTCCGTGATGTCCCTCGCGACTGTGCCCGGCGCCCTGCTCGCCCTGTTGTTCATCGACCGCGTCGAACGACGAACTGCCGTACTCGTGCTGTATTCGATGGTCGGGATGCTCATGCTGGTCTTCGGTTTCACCGACAGCGACACGGTGATGGTAGCCAGCGGGCTCCTGATCACGCTGCTGCTTCAAGCCTCCGTGCCCTGCGTCTACACGTATCTGCCTGAGATCTTCCCTACCAGCCTCCGCGGGTTCGGCGCCGGCGTCGGCAACGGTGTCGGACGCCTTGCAGTATTCGCCACGACGTTCCTCGTTGCAGCGCTCCTGGCGCAGTTGGGATTCACGGCGGTATTCCTCTACCTCGCAGGTGTGGTCGTGCTTGCAGGTCTCATCATGGGCAAATTCGGCGAACGCACCCGGGGCCGCAGCCTCGAGGAAATCACCATGACTGCCGACGAGGGCAAACATCAGCAAAGGATCCCGAACACGCAGCCAAGCGCTTCGGGCTCTTGACGTTGACGACATCGTAGGCAGTCGGCAGCGTTGACGCGGCACCTGAATCAGACCTCTTGAACAGAGCACGATTGTGCCACCCGGCGAAACACGAGAGGACGCGTCGACGTTCCCGCGGGTGGCCGTGACGGCATGGCGTTGTAGCGCTATAACGCCATGCCGTCATCGATTGCTTTGGCCAACAATCCTGCGCCCTTCGATCACCTGCCGCACTGACACCGTCTCGAAGGCGGCGACCCGGCCGCCGGTTGCGCCGATTCCCTTAGGAAGAGCTCGCGGTGAGCACCGGCTTGGGGAACGCGAGATTGCTCTGGCGAGTCGGTCCCATCGACCGGGGGCCGGCAACCTCGGGAGACACCGGCGACCGTCGGCCGAAACAGACCAAACTGTGTTGATGCGTCATGTAACGAGGAGTGCGGGTGAATCGCTGTTCACCTCGTGGTGCAACATGACGGGAAACGCTCAAGTCGATAATGGTGGTGAGGAACGTTATGGATCCCGTAGTCACACAGTCCGAACTCCGCGGTGCCGGTGTCACGCTCGCTGCCGACCGGTGGGATCCACCCTCACCGGGTGCCAGCGGATCAGGCGTCGACAGGAAAGGCTTGGTGCTGTTGCTGCACGGCGGCGGGCAGACCCGCCATTCCTGGCGGAACACCGGCCGCAGCCTCGCGGCGGACGGCTGGTCCGCGATCGCCGTGGACGCGCGCGGGCATGGGGACAGCGAGTGGGCACCGAACGGGGACTACGGCATCGATGCGTTGGTCGCCGACCTGACCTCGATCATCGCCCAGCTGGGGGAGCAGCCGGTACTCGTCGGTGCCTCGATGGGCGGTATGACGTCGTTGATCGGGCAAGGGGAGAACCCCGACCTCGCTCGCGGTCTGGTCTTGGTCGATATCGCGCCGAAGGTCGAAACGAGCGGTACCGCGGAGATCATGGCGTTCATGCGCAGTGGGCTCGAGGGTTTCGCGAGTCTCGACGAGGCTGCTGCGGCGGTCGCGGCGTATACCCCGAACCGGGTTCGCAAGCCCAACCCGGACGGGTTGCGTAAGAACCTTCGCCTGCGTGATGGTCGCTGGTTCTGGCATTGGGATCCGGCGTTCCTCCGCCAGGGCGACGAACCGACTCGTCAGGCCGATTCGATCGTGCGCTACGAACGCGCCCGGGCCGCCGCCGCGGCGGTCACCGTTCCCACGATGCTCGTGCGGGGCAAGCAATCCCATGTGGTCAGCGAAGAAGGCGCCAAGGAGCTGCTCGAGCTGATCCCGACCGCCACACTGATCGACGTCGCCGGGGCCGGTCATATGGTCGCCGGCGACGACAACGATGTCTTCAGTGGCGGGTTGAAGGGTTTTCTCGACGACGACGTTGTCGAATCGCATTACTGAAGGTGCGAGACCCTCGAACTCAACCGGCCTTGGTTCAGCCCGGATCTGCATCCGTGCCGGTTGCATCGGCGAACCGGATCCGCTGCGGAATTGGTCGCTGTCCGACCGAATGCCTCAGGCCCCTTCCTCTCGTGCCGTGTGCCAAGTGCTCGACGTCAGCGCGAAGCCCTCGCGCGCCCTCTCGGTGATAGAGGATCGAGATAGTGTGTGAGGTATAGGCATTCAATAATCTCACTGAGCCGGTCGGCCCGCAGTTCTGATCACCGCCCGCTCAGGGCAGGATGAGAACGTGGGCGACCGAACCACAGCGGACCTCGAGCGTGAACTCGACATGCTCGCCTATGTGCGCGACTGCCTCCGCGCTTCGGAGGACAGGGCTGTCGGAATCCCGACCATCGCGGTCGACCAGGTTCTCGATGAGCTCAACAGTCTCGTGCGATCGCCGGGGGATCCGACATGATTCCGCCCGTGCAGCGCCCCGAGGTCTTGGCCCTGGTGGGATCACCTGTGAGGGGGCAGTGGTGACAGGGTGGTGCGGGTCAAATCCGGATGTTGACCGGAACTGCCCCGGCTACGTGCGCGGTTCACAGCTGCGCCAGCATGGGGAACAGGGCGATTGCGGAGACGGTAATCCCCGCGGCGCCGGCAACGATGCCCAGTAGGGCACGCTTGGATGCCGCCTCGTCGTCGGCCACCGTGGACCGCAGACGTGGCGACGGCTCCGCAGACCACCGCGGCCACGCCCAAGAGGAAGCCGAGTCCGACCACCCAGAACGACGCCACGGACAGCGCCCGATCGACAGGGCGGGCAACCGGGAACCATGCCGCTTCCGGTTCTCGCTGCCGATGCCGTCGGTGGAGGAACACATGCGGTTGTCGGCGCGGGGGCTGTGGGGGACGGCGGCGGTCATGATCCTCCTTCGTCAGAGGATTGCGGGGTCGGGGTCGACGTCCCGGTGACCGACTCGGCGGCCGGGCGGTTGATGTGGGCGCATCGATGGGTGACGGACCAGAAAGCGTCGAGGTCCACCGGGTCGGTGAGGGCGGCGATGGGGTGGACGGTGTCGGGCTGGGGTGGGTACCCTGTAGTGGGATGATTCAGTTTGAATCTATCGAGGAGGTGCTTGTCGTGGACACCATCGACCACAAGGCTGTCGCCGCACTCGATGCTGCGGCCGCCCGGCGCAGGGTCGCCGACCTCGACGTCCTGCGGGCGGTGGCCGAGGCGAACGCCGCCAACATCACCCAACGGGTCATCCATGAGCACATCGGAATCTCACAACCTACGATCCATCGCATGCTGCGCACCGTGCTGGAGAACCCGGCCCTCCTCGACCGAACACCGACCGAGGTCATCGACCGCCGCACCGCCGGCCAGATCAGCGACGACGAGATGATGCAGGTCCTGCTGGACTGGAACTTCACCTTCGGCCATGTCCCGGTCAGCGGTGACATCTCGGCGGATGCGTACGAGCCCGGTAGCTGGGACGAGATCGAACTCGCCTACTACCGAGGCCTGCTGACCGACGACGAGATCGGCCAGCTGATGACACGAAACAAGGACGCCCTCGAGCAGGCGGCACGGTCTGCATGAACTCCCCGGATCCGCTGCGCGGCAAGGTCGCCGCGAAGCTCACCGCCATGTCCGCACCCGGTGGCCCGCTGCACACGAAGTCCGAGCGATCCGGTGCTTGCTTCGTTCGTGCCGCCGCGGGCGATGGTGGTGACGGTGTCGTTGGAGCCGGTGACGTAGGCCTTATCTAGTGGTGTGTGTCCGTGGCCTCCCACGCCACAGGCTCCGATCCTGACCGGCGATCAGCCGGCGCGGCTTGCTTCGGGTGACGCCGTCCGACGCCGGGTCCTCCCACATCGACCCTCGGCATAACTCAGAGGGTGGGGCGAGAAATCCAAGACTGGTCAGGCAGTTCGCGAACTGCGGTCATTTCGACGGGCGCGGGTAGAGGTTTGAGTTGCCGCCGCTTCGCGACGCCGGATCTGCGCCAGCACGAGGGTGGGGATCAGGGTGAGGGCGACGATGATGGTGCCGACGGCTGCTGGGCCGTCGAGGCCGAGTGGCGAGGTCAGCGCGGCGCCCGCAATCGGTGTGCTGACGGCGGTGCCGACATTGAATGCGGAGACGCTCAGCGCGGAGCCGAGTGTTGCCGCGGTTCCGGCGAATCGGACGGCGAGGTGGATCAGCACGCTGTTGGCGCTCAGGCCGAACAACCCCAGCAGGACGACCGCGGCGATCATCGCCCAGGACGATTCGGACAGCAGGAAGATGGCGAGCATCAGCACTGTGGTGATGGCGGGAGTGACGATGGTGACGGCGTGCGGGCGGGTGTCACCGAGGCGTCCGCCGATGAGGGTTCCGATGAAAGAGCCGAAACCGAACCCTGTGAGTACAAGCGGCACCATGGATGCGGGCACGCCGGCTCGGTCTGTCAGCAGCGGCGCGATGAACGAATAGACCGCGAGCACTCCGCCGCTCGTGGTGGCGCAGGCGAGGAGGACGAGCCTCAGTCGGGCGGAGCGAAGACCGGCGAGCTGGGAGCCGATGGACGACGGAGTGTGGTCGGGAGCGTCGGCCGGCACCCGTCGGATGACGAGAACGGTCACGAGGGTGGCGGCGAATGCCAATGCCCAGAAGGTACCCCGCCAGCCGACTAGCTGAGCGAGGTAGGCGCCGAGCGGAACACCGAGCACGGTGGCCAGCGAGCCGCCGGCGCCGACGATGCCGACCGCGCGGGAGCCCAGCGAGGGCCCGGCGGCACGGGTGGCGACTACGGCGGCCACCGCCCAGAAGGCACCTGTCGCCAGGGCGGTGATGAAGCGGGCGAGCATGATTTGTGTGAAGTCGGCACCGATCGCCACGAAGATGTGGCCGGCGACGAAGATGACGAGCGCGAGGATCAGCGTCAGCCGCGTGGACAGGCGCAACGTCAGCATCGTCATCACCGGTGCGCCGACGACCATCCCGATCGCGAAGACGGTGATCAGCGAACCCGCCTGGGCGAGTGAGATCTGCAGGTCCGCAGCGACGTCGGGGAGGATACCGGCGACCACGAACTCCGTGGTGAGCATGAGGAACGTTCCCAGCGCCAGGATGTAGACGACGAGTGGGAGACGGGGGGAGGCGGTCGCCTCGGTTTCGGTGCCGGACCGGTGGTGGGTGGTCAGAACGGTGTGGTCCTGCATAGAAAACTCGTGGTTCCTCTTGGTAGTGCGGGTATCGGTGAGCGTGGGGCGGCATCGTTCGTGGCCGGGCGCGGCCCCGGCCACACAAACGATCGGCTGCGACCAGCGCCGGGGCCCGCCCGAGCGCGCGAGCGCGGCGATCGCCTGTGTGATCGGAGTCTTGCCCGTCGGTCACTTCGACGATGGGGCGGCTGAGGTCCGGGTTGGGTTGTGCAGGAACTCGCCGATGAACCCGGCCAGGGTTCTCGTCTCGGATATTTCTCTCGCGCAATGCGAGCCCTGCGGAGATCGGCCCGTCGCCGGCGCCGTCCAGCAGGTGGTGGCCGGGGCGAACGATGATCGGAGTCCCGGTCGGTGCAGTGGGATAGTTTTCCGCGCCTTCCTTCACGCGGATGTAGTGCTCGACGCCGTCACCGAAACCCGTGTCGCGCTGGGCATTCGGGCGTTCCTGGTGGGGTCAGTTCAGGGTGGTGGTGTCGATGACGAACCGGTATCGGACGTCGGAGGC
>NZ_LTCZ01000154.1:0-8052 GCF_001583455.1 Rhodococcus sp. LB1
CTTGTTCAGCGCCCTCCTAGGGGAGCTGCCGGTCCAGACCATCGACGGCCCGGTCCGCCCCCGCGCCCTGCTCGACGCCATACTCGCTCCGCACATCTCCGCTCGGTACGGGGACACCGACGTCACCGTGTTGGCCGTCCAGTCGAGCGGTAGTTCGGGTGGAACGCCCACGAACAGGTCGACCGTGATTGTCGCCGAGACCGACCCCGTCACCGGTGTCACCGGTATGGGACGACTGACCGGGGCGGTGCACGCGGCTGCGATTCGGGCAGCATGCGGCCGGGGAGCCGGTGTTCACTACGCCCACGAAGTCCTGGTCGACGGGAAGGTGGATGCACTTCTCGAGCGATTCCTCGCGACGGGGATATCGGTGACAGAACACTCAGACGCGTGGCTGACCCGATCGCAGGCGGGACACGGCGTCACGGAGTACAGCGATGAGTGAATCCGTCGGATCGCTTGCCGCGAAGTGGCCGCCCGGCAGCATGAGATGGGTATGAGAGGCCGAGGTGGCCGCCGACCACCGACGGACTTCGGCGGCGTCGACCACCACATCGTCGATGTAGCTCAGTGCTGTGACCGGCACAGACACACGAACACCATCCCACGAATAGCTTGCGCTGAGCTCGAAATCGGCGCGCAGCAACGGAATCAGCATGTCCTGAACCGATTGGTCGAGTGCATGCGCGCCCCACGACTGGACCGTGGCCAGCAATTCGGCATCGGTCTGGTGGGCGAGTTCTCCTGCAATTCCAGCGCACTGCGGAGCCTGCCGCGCGGACACCACCAACTCGACGTCGGCCGCGTCGTCGGCGAGCAGTCGGGCGGCCTCGAACGCCACCGTCGCCCCGATGCTGTGACCGAAAAGGACAACCTGGGGTTGTTCGAGGGCGAGAACCCTGCCTGCCACGTCCGCCGCGGCCGCGGTGAGCGACGTCGCAAGCGGTTCGTTCATGCGCTCCTCATGACCAGGCCGCGACAACGGCACCACGCGAGCCCCGTCCACAGTGCGCGGCCACCGGCGAAAGAACGACCGGCCGGCACCGGACGGCGGCACGCACACCACCACTGCCATGCACACTCCGAACAACGACAAGGGGACTAGCAATATGGTACGTCGAACAATCGTCTTCATGGGCACTCGGCGAGTCCCTCTGGAAGTGCAGGCAGCATTGCTCTCCGCACACGCTGCCGGGTATCGAGTTGCCCTGGTCACGGGGTCGGTTCCGCCGATATCTGAGAACCTGGTCGACGATGTCGAAATCGTCGACATCTTCGACCGCCCAGCAGCCCTGCAGGCAGCCATGGCACTCGCGACCCGCAGCGGGGCAGAGGGCGTCGTGACCTGGACGGACATCGGTGTCGAGTTGGCCGCCGCGTTGGCAGAGCGATGCGGCTGGCCGGGGCCTGGCACCGAGGCGGCGCACCGGGCTCGCAACAAACACTCGATGAGGGCCGCGATGGCCGATCAGCCGCACTTCATTCCACGGTTTCGACATGTTCGTTCCCTGTCGGACCTGCAGTCGGCCTACGAGGAGATCGGCACACCTGCGGTGCTCAAGCCCGCGGGTGGCAGTGGCAGCAGGTCCATACTGCAGGTCGAGGACGGCGCCGATCTCGCTGCGTTGTACGCGCACGCGTCCCGGCTGACCGCCACGGGCATTTCTCGGTTGTTTGCCGACTACGACGGCGAATTCGTATACGAGGAGCGTTTGGGGGGCACCGAGCACAGTGTCGAGGGCCTGGTCAGTGACGGGAAAGTGCACATCGCGGGGATCACGGACAAATGGGTGACCGAGCCGTACTACGTCGAGTACGAACAGGTGCACCCCACCGCTCTGCCGGCAGCCGCGCAGCGTAGCGTGTACGACCTCACCGAAGCCGTGGTCAAGGCGATCGGCCTGAACTGGTGTGCGTTCCATCTCGAATGTCGCGTCCTTCCCGACGGGAGTGCCAAGCTGCTCGAGATCGCCGCCCGGCCGGCCGGTGGTTACATCACCTCCCACCTGATTCCGTTCGCCACCGGAATTCCCTTCCACGAAAACCTCGTTCGAGTGGCAACCGGGCAGCAGCCCGACATGATTCCGACGCGGAATCGGTACGCGGGCAGCCGCGGCGTACTCAGCCCGGCACGGGGCCGATTCGCGGGCTTCGACGGTCTGGCCGAGGTTCTCGACATCTTTGGAATCGAGCACTTCGTCTTCGAGCGTGAAATCGGTGGGAACATCATGCTCCCGCCCGGTGACACATTGAGCGCCGTGCTCGGTTACGCGATCGCCCGATCGGTCAGCTACGACGATGTCCGCGCCGTTCTGCGGCGCGCGGTGGCGCTGTCCCGGCCGCGAGTGGAGACCTAGATGCGCGCCAACGGATTACCACGGGTCGAGCGGATCGAACTCGGTGCCGGCTTGACCGGGCGGGTAGTCGCCACCATCGACCTACTCGTGCAGGAGGGTTTGGCAGCGTTGAACGGGGAGGCGGCGTGGACCTCGACCGAATGGTGGCGCTTTGTGGAGGCCGATCCCGACCACGAATCGCTGTACCTGGTCATCGACGGCGCGGACAGCCGACCGGTCGCCGTAGCACCGGCGTTGATCATTCGGGACACCCGAGGCCTGCTGTTCTACAACGGTCCGCGGATCATCGGTGATCTGTCCGCGATCGGCTCGGTCTCCCATCTCGCGCCGGACGAACAGGCAGCGCTGCCCTCGTTGACTGCGGGGGTCGAGGCGGCGCGGCCGGCGCTTTACCCGTCGCTGACGGTTGGCACATTCGGATCGAACCTCGGACTGCGGGCCTTTGCACACGGTCGCACGACGCTCCCCGTTTCAACTGTCGTCCCGGCGCTGGCCAGACTGGCAGAGGTGGTCGCCGATCTCCTAGGCTGCCGAAGCCATGCACTGCTGTACCTCGATCCGGAGGAGGACGCCGTTCTGGAGTCGGACGCCGTCGCCGCCGGACTCTGTCGTTCGGTGTTCGGCGGTGAAGGCGTCCTCGACGTGCCAGACGGCGACTTCGACGACTACCTTTCGATATTGCCCAGTTCGCGGCGGAGGACCATCCGACGCGAAATCCGAGCATACGCCGAGTTCGGTGCTCGAACCGAAGTTGACTACGGCCCAGGGGCGCTCAGCGACGACCATGTCCGATTGCGGTCGGCATTGCGGGAAAAATATGGTCACACGGCCGGACAAACATGGGCGCGTAGGGAGTTCGACACCCTCCGCGAGACTGTAGGCGAGCGGCTCGTCGTGTTCAGCGCACGCGGGACCGAACAGATCCTCGGATACTTGATGGCCTTCCGGTTCGGCGATGTGCTGTATACGCGTGCTGCCGGCTTCGATTACGAGGCATCTTCAGGTGCATACTGTTACTTCAACGTCGTCTACTACGACGTCATCAAATGGGCCCAGCGCAACGGCGTGCGTCGAATCCACTACGGACTCGGAACCACGGCTGCGAAGGTCTGGCGAGGATGTACGCTGCGGCCGCGCTGGGCTTACTTCGGCCTCGGGCCCGGCGCTACGCCAGACACGGGCGAAATGATCGCAATCCAGAACGCAACAGCATCACGGTTGCTTGCCGGTCTCGGGGCCGAGTTGGAGTACGGGAGCAGGGCAGGGGCGAAGGCGGAATGAGACTCTCCCCGCCGATGCCGCAAGTTCCGCGACGATGTCGTCAACCGTGTGCCTTTCCGCGGAAGCCACCAGGCGTGGATCAGCAGCACGATCGCGGCCGGCACGCCGAGCAGCACGAAGAACCGGAATCGCCCGGCCCTGCCGGAAAGGAGGACCGACAGCCCGCAAATCACCGCGATCTCAAACCAGTAGTTGCCCTTCCCATGCTTCTGCCGATGCCGCGCTGTCCGCCGATCGCCACTTCGGCGATCCCCTCGACCATTTAGAGTGTGTGCGGCACCGCGGCAGCCGTTGCCGCCTGCAGGAAGGCCGCCGGTACCGCCGCCCATTCCGGCCGCCAGTGCCCCTCGCGCTGATCGGCGTGTAATGCCGCCAACAGCGTGGCGAGGCGCGGACCTCCGTCTGGCAGGAAACGCGGGAGCCGCAGCGCGGCGCAGCGCGCGGCGATCTCGGCGAGCAGCGCCTTCGCGTCGTCGACGTGCTCCGCCGCGGCCAGACACCCCACCGACAATCGCTGGGCCAGCAGCAGTGAATACCTCCGTTCGGTGCCAGCGTGGCGATCCACCCATTCCTGGGCCCAGAGGCAGGCGAGCTCGGGATCGCGCCCGTGCAGCAGCCGGATCCCGGTGTCCTCCTCGATCTGCGCGATGATCGCATCGATGCCGGCGACCGGCCGTCGGCGCTGCGCATACTGCACCGGCGGCGGCCCCGTCAGATCCGCCTCGAGGTCGAGCCCTAACCGAATTCGCTCGTTTTCGACCGTAGCCCGCAGCCGTGACAGCGACATGGCCTCGGCAACCCGCATGCCCTCGTCGAGCCGGATCGACGCCTCGGCCGGGTCGCCTCGCAGCACCTTGATGCGGGCGCCGAGCGCATAGCGCGCGAGTTTGAAATCGACCGGCCCGGGCCCGCCGCCGAGCGTGTAGCCCTCGTCGAGAAGCCGCTCGGCCTCGTCGAGTTCGCCTCGTTGGTAGGATAATTCGCCGAGTACTGACCCGGTCAGCCGGGCCGCGAGCGAGTGCCGACCGGCGGTCCGACGCGCCGTGCGGACCGCCTTGCGCACTCGATCCTCGGCCGCGTCGAGTTCGAGCTGTTCCATCTCGGCGAGACCCAACCAGCACTGCCCGTGGACGAGGATGTACGGCCCGGTGTTGCGCTCATGGTAAGGCAACGCCCACTCCTGAAGGCGGTGGGCCTCGGCGAAGTCGCCGCGGGTGCTCGCGGTGAAGGTCGCAATGTTCGCGGCGGTCGAAACCACCCACGGCGGCAATGCATCAGGTCGCGCCAGGGCGGGCGTGACCAACTCGTCGATCAGGTCGGTGTGATCCGCGCGCGACTCGACCACCGCCTCCACCACGGCGGCATCGACCCGAAGTTCGGCGATCTCCGATTCTCCGAGCTCGCTGCGTTCGAGCGCTGCGTCCAGCAGGGTGAGGGCCTGCCGCGCGGCGTCGGTGTGGTGCAGCAGAATGTTTGCCCAGGCGAGGGACAACTGCAACCGCGGTCGCCCCACAACCAACCTCGGCGGCAGTTTCCCGACCAGCCCGATCAGGGTAGTGACCTGCGAGTGGTCGATCAGGTAGATGCCGCCGTCCTCGACCAGTTCGACGGCGCGCCGTTGATCGTCGGCGGCCAGTGCGTGATCTACCGCGTCGCTGAGCATGTGATGCGCGGCGAACCATTCGCACGCAGTGCGGTGTAGCTCCGGAATCTCCTCCGGTCGATCGCGCTGCAGCCGTTGCCGGAGGAAGTCTGCGAACAGCGGTTGGTAGGCGAACCACTGGCCCTCGTCGTCGACGCGGCGCAGAAACAGATCACGCTCCTCGACCTCGGCCAGCATCTCCTGACCGCGCGATACGCCGGAAAGTGCGGAGGCCAGCTCGCCGCAGATCCGCTGGGTGACTGACGTCGCCAGCAGGAAGTCGAGCATTGCGGGATCGAGGGAGGCGAGCACATTCTCGGTCAGGAATTCACCGATGGCATGGTGTCGGCCGGACAGATGCGCGATCAACAGGGTGGGATCGTCGCAGTCACGCAGCGACAGCGACGCCAGCTGCAGCGCCGCTGCCCACCCGCCGGTCGATTCGGTGAGCTCGTCCACGTCGCTGCGATCAAGGTCCAGCCCCGCCAGGTCGACGAGGAAGCGTCTGGACTCGCCTCGGTCGAATCGCAATGCGGTGGAGTCGATCTCGACCAGCTCGTCGTGCACCCGCATCCGGCTCAGAGGAAGACCGGACTGGGTTCGGCTGGCGACCACGATGTGCACATGGTGGCAGCCATTTTCGAGTAGGAACGCCAACGCCGATCGGGTGTCGGCGCTGCTGACCTTGTTCCAGTCGTCGATGACCACGGCGACCTGCTCGCCTCGCTCGTGGATCTCGTTGATCAGCGACGTGAGCACGTAGCGCTCCGCATCGTCGCCGTGCTCCTCCAGTGCCGCACCGAGCTCACGGGCCAGATCGGGACGCACCACCCGGATCGCCTCGATCAGGTGCGCCAGAAACCACACGACGGTGTTGTCGTCGTGATCGACGGTGAGCCACGCGACCGCAACGCCCTCGGCGGCGAGGGCGTCCGCCCACTGGGCGGCCAGCGCACTCTTGCCGAATCCGGTCGGCGCGTGGATCACGACGAGCCGCCGCCGCTGCCCGGCTCGCAACTGGTCCAGCAGGCGTAGGCGCGGTACCAGCTGCCCGGACCGCTCAGGTGGACTGAATCTGGTCGCTGCGGCGGGCGGAGTGATCGCCGCCGTGGACGACCGCCACGCGGCGGTCCGTACATAGGTTGGGGTGAGGCGTGGTCGCGGCACACCCTGCTGGGGTCCGCTGTGCTGTGCGGTTCCCGGTACCGGCGGCATCGTCCCTGCCGAGATCGGGACCGGCATCTCGTCGACCGCCAACCCGTGGTCGCCCTGCAGGTCGCGGAGCAGTTCGCCCAGGTCGGCCGCGGTCGGCGGCCGGTTGGCCGGATCCCGAGACATTGCGTGCTCGAGCACCTCGCACACATCCGCCGGGATGCCCTCGGCACGAAGATCGGGGATGGGATGCCGCGCGATTCGCAGGAACTGTGCGACCACCTCCTCCCCGCTGTGACGCTCGAAGACTGCGTGACCGGTGATGGCACAGAACAGGGTGGCGCCGAGGCCGTAGACGTCCGCGGCTGGGTTCGGCGCGTCACCCTGCAGCACCTCCGGCGCGGTGAAGGCCGGCGAGCCGGTCACTGCGCCGGTGGTCGTTTCGAATCCGCCGGCGATGCGTGCAATGCCGAAGTCGGTCAGCTGCGGTTCGCCGTAGTCGGTGAGCAGAATGTTTCCTGGCTTCACGTCGCGGTGCAGCATGCCGTGACGGTGCGCGGTCTCGAGCGCGCCGGCGACCATGACGCCGACGTGCGTCGCGGACTCCCAGTCGACAGGGCCGGACTGGTGGATGTGCGCGTCGAGCGATCCACGGGGGTGGTATTGCATCACCAGGTATGGTCGGCCGGAGTCGGTGGCGCCGACGTCGAAGATGCTGACGATGTGCGGGTGTCCGGACAGCTTGCCCATCGCGCGTTGCTCCCGCAGGAACCGTTCGAGGTTGTCCGTCTCCAGGTCCGCGGTGAGCACCTTGATCGCGACCATCCGATCGAGGGAAGGCTGTCGGCAGCGGTAGACGACGCCGAAGCCGCCATGCCCGATTTCGTGCATTGCTTCGAATCCGGCGTCGGCGAGCTCCGCTGCTATCCGCGTTGTCAGGTCACGTTGCGTGGCCAGTGGATCAACGGCCATGGTTGGCCCCTGCATCGCCCCTCGGTGCCCGTCATCGGGCAGGTCGTGGGTGTTCCCGAACCAACCTCGAGCATAGCCCGATCGGCGGTCCTGGTTCGCTGGGCGCGCGAAGCTCGGTGTCCTTGCCGCCGGGTGAGGTTCGACATGGAGAAGAGTCCACGAAGATCATCGAACAGTTCGGTAGTGAAACCAGCCGGCTCGGCGACGTCGTCCGGTCCAAGACCGGGGCTTTCCGGTCGGGATCTGACGACGGTCCCGAGGCGGGGAACCCGGCAACAACACTCACCCGTGCGCTGATTGCCGTCGATGGCCGTGTCCGTTGGCAGCCCGGGGGACCGGCGCGAGGGGAGGGGGCGACGTCGAGCTGCAGCATTGGTCGCCGGGGTGCTCCTTGTGGTGCTGTTCATCAGCGCACTCGGTGGAGGGAACCTCGGTTTCTGTCAAGAGCTCGGGCGTTCGAACACATCGACTTGGTGCGGGTTGGCGAGGGAAGCGCCGGCACGCACCTTTTGTCCGGGTAACTGCGCAACTTTCGGCATGAAATCACGCGGCATCTGGGACGATGACGTCGTCCGGCCGTCCCGCTGGGCGATCGGCGGATTCTGGCGGTCATCGCAACAGCAGTCGTTCCATCTCTTCGATGGGTGT